>DOTA01000392.1 GCA_003513015.1 Chloroflexota bacterium | reverse complement strand
TTGAGCCACAGTTCGCCGCCGCTGGGTATACGGTCTGTTCCAACGCTTCGGCCTACCGCGAAACCCCCCACATTCCCCTGCTGATCCCCGAACTCAACGCCGACCACCTGGGGATGATCGCCAAACAGCGCGCGGCGCGCGGCTGGCCCGGCCTGATCGTCACCAGCCCCAATTGCACTACCACCGGCCTGGCGATGGCCCTCTACCCGCTGCACCGGGCTTTCAAAGTGACGCAGGTTTTCGTCACTACCCTGCAAGCCGTCTCCGGCGCGGGCTACCCTGGCGTGTCTTTCATGGACATCCACGATAACCTGATTCCCTACATCGGCGGCGAGGAAGATAAAATCCGCAGCGAGACTTGCCTGCTGCTGGGCGAGATGGATGCGGGAGAACGCCGCCCGGCGGAGATTGGCATCAGCGTGCAGGTGACGCGCATCCCTGTGATGGATGGGCATACCCTGAGTATCGCCGTTAAATTTGAGCACCCCCCCTCGGTGGAAGATGCCACCCGGATTTTAGAGGGTTTCCGCGGCCCCGAAGTTTTACGCCAGCTCCCGAGCGCACCCGCCAACCCCCTCGTGGTACGATATGAACAAGACCGCCCCCAACCGCGCCGTGACCGGGGAGCGGAGGGCGGTATGGCTGTCACCGTGGGACGTGTGCGCCCCTGNNGCCTCCGGCTCGATCTTGAACGCCGAGTTGCTGGTGGCCGAGGGGTTTGTGCCTGAGGCTGAGCGGTGAAAATAATTTCAACGCGAATGGCGCGAAATGGCGAATAACGCGAATAAATCACAAAATTCGTGATATTCGTTTCATTCGTGCAATTCGCGTTAAGTGATATGGAATAGGTCTATGAAACGATACGGACGATCGACTGTCAGTGAATTTTTGGGCGATAGCATCGCCTACCGCGGGTTGAAACCTATTGATACGCGCTTGCCGGGGGTCACGGAACTGCGCGCCTCCCTGCGGATGCCCGGCCAAGGGGTACCCCGCAAAACTGCCCCGGAGTATGCTCAACTGGTCAGTCAGTTATTGCGGAGGGCACGCGCCCTGGATGTTCCCAATGCTGAAATCAATTCTCTAATTTTCATTGGCGATACGCGCCTGAACGATGCTACGGCCTTTTCCAATATTTGCGCGGCGGGCGATTGGCCGGGAGTCGCTTTCATCTGCGCGGAGAAACCCGATGAGCCAACTTACCATGAAATCCTTCCGGTGGAAGCGAATCGATTGGTGGTCTATGCAAATCGTTGGGAATTGCTGCGTAATTTCAATGCCCAGTTGGCGGAACACGCGATAAATATTGATGAGCATACCGCCATCATCCTCGATCTCGATAAAACCTGCATTGGGGCGCGCGGCCGCAATGATCAGGTCATCGATCAGGCTCGTGTGGATGCGGCATTTACCACCGTGCGTGCCCTGGTGGGGGATGATTTTAACGCCACCGCCTTTCAAAAGGCTTACACTTTGTTGAATCAACCCGAATTTCACCCCTTTACCACCGACAACCAGGATTATCTGGTGTATCTGTGTTTGATGATCAGCGCGGGGTTGTATGCGCAAGATCAACTGGTCGAGGAAATCCGCGCGGGACGCTTGTTCCGCTTCGATCAACTTTTAAGCGAGGTGGAACGACAAGCCGCACAACTCCCCGCGGGGGTGCGCGAAATTCATCGGGATGTGTACGCTCGCACCCGCGCGGGCGACCCCACCCCGTTTAAGGCTTTTCGAGCCAATGAATACCGGGAAATGGTTGCCCGTCTGGGGCAGATGGACGCGGAATCCCCTGTGGTGAACCTCCTAGCTCAGGAAATCGTGATCACCCAAGAGGTCCGGGAATGTGCCCTCGACTGGCGCTTAAGGGGCGCGTTACTTTTTGGGTTATCCGATAAACCTGATGAGGCCTCCATCCCCTCGGCCGCGTTAGCCAGTCAGGGTTTCCTTCCCATTCATCGGATGGAAACGGATGTAGTGGGGGTGTGATGGCTTATAACAGTTGGTACGAATGTGTGCGGGGCTGCGGGCGGCGTTACTCGATTTTTGAGGTGGTTTACCGCTGCGAGGATTGCGGTGGCCTGTTGGATGTGGCGCATGATTTGGAACCGCTGCAGGCGCGCAGTGGGGCAGAGTGGCGGGCGCTGTTTGAGGCGCGTACCCGTACTACGGAATGGCCTTACGGCAGCGGCGTGTGGGGCAAAATGGAGTGGGTCGCCCCACAGATTGCGCCGAAAAACGTAGTTTCGATGTATGAGGGGCATTCCAATTTGTTTCGGGCGAGGGCGTTGGGGGTGAAGTTGGGCGTACCGGATTTGTGGGTAAAGTTGTGCGGCAACAGCCATACGGGATCGTTCAAGGATTTGGGCATGACCGTACTGGTTTCGGCAGTTAAGCAGATGATCGCCGAAGGCGCGCCAATCAAAGCTGTGGCTTGCGCTTCCACAGGCGATACTTCGGCAGCACTCGCCGCCTACGCCGCGAGTGCCGGAATCCCGGCGATTGTACTGCTGCCCAAAGGCAAGGTGAGCATCGAGCAGTTGATTCAGCCGATCAGTAATGGGGCCAAGGTGCTTTCGCTGGATACCGATTTTGACGGTTGTATGCGCATCGTGCAGCAACTCACGCAAGAGCCTGAGATTTATCTTGCCAACTCGATGAACTCATTGCGCATGGAGGGGCAGAAAACCGTGGGTATCGAGATCATCCAACAATTGGATTGGCAAGTCCCCGATTGGATTGTGATCCCCTCCGGGAATTTGGGTAATATCAGCGCCCTGGGCAAAGGTTTGTTGATGATGAAGGAACTGGGCCTGATTAAACGTTTGCCGCGCTTGGTGGCCGCCCAGGCCGCGCAGGCTGCGCCCCTTTATAACAGCTACCAGCGTGGTTTTGACGCGTTGGAGCCGGTACAGGCTGGGAAAACCCTGGCCTCGGCGATTCAGATTGGTGATCCGGTCAGCTATGAGCGGGCGGTGAAGGCGCTGCAAGCCTTCGATGGCGTGGTGGAACAGGCCACGGAAGATGAACTCGCCAACGCCGCGGTGCAGGCCGACCAAACCGGCCTCTATGCTTGCCCGCACACAGGCGTGGCGCTGGCCGCGCTGGAAAAACTGCGCGCCAAAGGCGTGATCCGTGAAAGCGAGCGCGTGGTGGTGATCTCCACGGCGCATGGACTCAAGTTTTCGCGCTTCAAAGTCGATTATCACAACCGGGCGTTGGCCGAGGTCGCCGAACGCTACGCCAACCCGCCGCTGGAGTTGCCCGCGGATTATGAAACCGTCCGAGCCGCCATCGGATAGCTGACAAGCAACAAAAAACGCCCCGTGCAGGGCGTTTTTTGTTGCTTCTTTTTGTCACAGCATTGTCACAGGCGCATCACGGGGTTTGTCATCGGCGCTTGATATATTCAAAAAGAAATTAATTCCCATTACAACCAGCGCGGCGATCCCTATTGCTGCGCTGGTTATCTATCAATAGTAGCCTGGGCGCAAGCTCCTCTCCACACCATCAACTTAAAATGGAGTGTTTGAAATGAAAAAGTCAAAAAGGTTTTTGATCGTGTTTGTGTTTATGGCTGCGGTGTTGCTGCTCAGCGCTTGCGGTTCACAAGTGAGCGGCGCGGGCAATACCGAAGGTACGATCACCATTTCAGGGGCCTTTGCCCTTTATCCCATAATGGTGCGCTGGGGCGAGGAATATCAGGCTATCTACCCCAATGTGCGCATCGACATCTCCGCGGGGGGCGCGGGCAAAGGTATGGCCGATGCCCTCAGTGGGGCGGTGGATATCGGCATGGTTTCGCGCGAAATCCATCCCGAAGAGATCGACCTGGGGGCTTATGGGATTGCGGTTACCAAAGATGCCGTCTTTTTGACGATTAACGAAAATAACCCGGTTTTGGATGATCTCCGTCAAAAAGGGATCACCCGTGAAATTCTGGTCGGAATCTTCATCTCCGGGGAAATTACTACCTGGGGGCAGGTGGTCGGCCGGCCCGAGGTGACGGATCCCATCCATGTATTTACCCGTTCCGATGCCTGCGGCGCAGCCGACACCTGGGCAGCCTATCTGGGCGGCAAGCAGGAAGATTTGCTGGGCATTGGTGTTTATGGCGATCCCGGCGTGCTGGACGCCGTCATCAAAGACCCTTCGGGGATCGGCTACAACAACCTGAATTACGCCTATGATTTTGAGAGCGGCTTGCCGGTGACCGGGGCGCGGGTGGTCTCTCTGGATGCCAATGCCAACGGCCTGGCTGACCCCGATGAAATTTACGATACCAAAGCTCTGGCTATCAGTGCGGTCTCAACCGGCAAATACCCCGCGCCACCGGCGCGCGAACTCTATGTGGTCACCAATGGCCAGCCCACCGGTCTAACCGCGGCCTTCATTGAATGGATCCTGAACGACGGACAGCAATATATCAACGAAACGGGTTATATTGCCCTGCCCGCTGATCGCCTCGCCGAAGAAGTACAGAAACTCAAATAAGCTGGTTAGTGGTTCGCCAAAAACCAAATCAGGGATGCATGGGATCAACGGAGATCAATCGCTGTTTATCCCTGTTCATCTCTGGTAAAAAAAATTATATAGCACTCATGAAAGAAGAAACTCTCATCCGACCCCGCACCCACGGCCAACGCTGGCGGCTGCCCCTCCCCAAATTTGGCCGCAAACGCCAGGATCAAGTCGCGGGCCGCCTGATGGGTGCGCTGACCCTGACGGCCGCCTTGCTGGCTCCCTTGATGGCGCTGGCCCTACTCCTGCGGGCGTTACCTATCTTGCGCGTAACCCCATTGACAGATTTGCTAACCGGTCAAGATTGGGCGCCGCTCAAAGGATTGTTTGGTTTTTCTCCTTTCATCGTGGGCACATTTTGGGTCACGGGGGTGGGGATGTTGATCGCTGTGCCGCCCTCGCTGCTGACGGCCATCTTTTTGGCCGAATATGCCCGTCCGCGCTTACGCTCCCTCCTGATCCCGCTGATCGATCTGCTAGCAGGGATTCCCTCGGTCGTGTATGGGATTTGGGGCATTCTCACGATTGTGCCGTTCATCGAAAAGGTCGCCGCGCCTTGGGCCAGCCGCTGGCTGGGCGTACTACCCCTCTTTCGTTCGGAAAATCCCACGGGATATAGTGTGCTGGCGGGTGGCATGGTGCTGGCTGTGATGGTTTTCCCCATCATCATCTCGGTGGCCGAAGATGTTATCCGCGCCGTACCGCAAGGGTTGCGCGAAGCTTCGCTGGCTTTGGGCGCAACCCGTTGGCAGACCATCTGGCATGTGGTGCTGAAACGGGCTGGGGCCGGGGTTTTGGCCGCGATTGTTTTGGGTTTCTCGCGGGCTTTTGGCGAAACCATGGCCGTTTTGATGGTGGTCGGCAATGTGGCTAAAGTACCCAACTCCATTTTTGACCCGGCTTACCCCCTCACAGCGCTGATCGCTAACAACTATGGCGAAATGATGTCGATCCCGCTCTACGATGCTGCCCTACTCTGTGCCGCCCTGATTCTGCTGTTGCTGGTGCTGGCCTTCAACATCGCCTCCCGGTGGGTGCTGACCCGCCTGGTGAGATATGAGTGAAGAGTGGGAAGTCCCTAACATCTAATTAACCAACTACCTGACTAACTTATGAAACGCAAACTGACCGAACTTTTCGCCCAAACCCTGATGGGACTCTCGCTCCTGGTGGTGATCGGCAGCCTGGCCCTGATTTTGGGTACCGTGATCTGGAAGGGCCTCCCGGCCCTGAATCTGGCGATGCTCACGCAAGTTCCGAAGGGCGGTTACTACCTCGGCAAAGAAGGCGGCATCCTTAACGCCATTGTGGGATCGCTCTACCTGGCCGGAGGTGCCACCCTGCTGGCGGTGGTCGTCAGCTTGCCGATTGCGCTCTTTTTGCAGCTTTATGCCAATCGCTCGCGCTGGGTGCAATTTGCCCGCCTCTCGCTGGATTTGCTCTTTGGCGTGCCCAGCATCGTCTATGGCGCTTTTGGCTTTACCATCATGCTCTTTTTGGGGATGCGCGCCTCCCTTTTGGGCGGCATCCTGACCCTGACGCTACTGGAACTGCCCATTATGGTGCGCGGGATGGATGAAAGCATCGCCATGGTGCCACAGGCTCTTAAGGAATCAGCTTATGCCCTGGGGTCCACGCGCCTCGAAACTTCCCTGAAAGTTATCGTACGACAGACGGCCCCCGGCCTAATGACCGCGATTTTACTGGCCTTCGGGCGTGGCATCGGCGATGCTGCCTCGGTACTTTTCACTGCGGGCTACACCGACCGCCTGCCTACTTCACTGATGGACCCGGTGGCCTCGCTGCCATTGGCGGTTTTCTTCCAGTTAGGCACGCCCTTCCCAGCAGTGCAACAACGCGCTTACGCCTCGGCCCTGGTATTAACCGTTATCGTGCTGCTCACCAGTCTGATCTCCCGCGGCCTCACCAAACGGCTGGAAAAGCACATCGTGCGCTAAAAAGACAACCACGGAAACACGAAATTCACGGAGAATAAAAGTGATCAGATGGTTTTGAAACGCGAATGCCGCGAACAAACGAATAGCGCGAATATTTTAAAAATTCGTACCATCGCTTATTTGCGCTATTCGCGTTAAAAAATTTTCTCCTTCATCTGGAAAGATTGCATGAATACAAAAATTGCCATTCAAAACCTTAACGCCTATTACGGCAAAGAGCAAGCCCTCAAGGGCATCGAGGCCCAAATTCCCGCGGGCGGCATCACCGTGATTGTGGGACCATCCGGCTGCGGTAAATCCACTTTGTTGCGCTGCCTCAACCGTTTGCTCGAAGAAACCAACGGCGTGCGCGTCACCGGACAGGTGTTGCTCGATGGTGAAGACATTTACGCTCGCAAAGCCGATGTCACTGAGGTGCGCACCCGTGTAGGCTTGCTGGCCCCTAAGCCTTTCCCGCTACCCATGTCGATTTATGACAACGTCTCGTATGGGCGGCGCATTCATGGCCTGGAAAAATTGGAGCGCCGCAACGGGCGCAGTCTCGACCGCAAAGTGGAGCAATACTTGCGGGCCGCCGGATTGTGGGATGAAGTCAAAGACCGCCTGCACGATCCCGCCTCCGGGCTTTCTACCGGTCAGCAGCAGCGTTTGTGCCTGGCGCGTGCCCTGGCTGTGGAACCCGAAGTGTTGCTCTGTGATGAACCCACCTCGGCGCTTGATCCCATCTCGGCGCAGCGCATCGAGGAGCAACTCAAACTGCTCAGCGCTGAAACCACGGTGGTGATCGTTTCGCACTCCCTGCGGCAGGCCCGGCGCTTAGCCGATCACATCATCTTTTTGTGGATGGGCAACCTGGTTGAATCCGGCCCAAGCGCGCAAATGTTCTCGGCTCCCCGCGATGAGCGCACACGTGCCTATCTCTACGGGGATATTGGTTAGCCTCACGAGGTGAAGGAGGCCCTATGGAATCAGCGACCCCTCAAAAATCCGGGATTGCCGCGCGTCGCCCTTGGGTGATATGGCTCCTCGGTTTTTTCCTGCTGATTTTGGCGCTGTCCGTTTACATCTATTCGAATCTACCAAAACCGGCAAAACGAGTCCATTTGATTGTGTATGCCTTCAGCACCCAGGAAGAAGTTTTCACTCAGGGGATTTTCCCGGCCTTTGAGCAGAAGTGGAACGCGGCCAATGAGTGGCAGGTGACCCTTGAGGGGGTTTTCGGCCCGGCAGAAACGCTGGCGGGCCAGATCACCCTGGGTGCGCCGGCTGATATTGCCATTTTTAGCAATCCGCAACAGGTGACCTGGTTGAAGGTGAGCAAACTGGTATCGCAGGATTTCATCCCCGTAGTGATCGGCAGCACGCCGCTGGTGATCGTCACCCGCTCCGGCAACCCCGCGAGCCTCGTTGGTTTTGCCGATTTGAGCGCTGCCAACGGCCTGAACTTAATGCACCCCGACCCCAACACCTCCGGCGCAGGGGAGTGGGCGTTGCTGGCCGAATATGGCTCGGCTTACCTGGCAAGTGGTGATACGGCTGCTGCCGAAGCCCAGTTGCAGGGCATTTGGGAACAGGTGCGCCTGCTAGCGCCTTCGGCCCGGGCAGCGCTGACGTTGTTTGAACTGGGGGCGGGCGATGCGCTGATCACCTACGAGCAAGATGCTCTGCTGGCCGCGGCGCGTGGTGTGCCGTTGGAGATCGTGTATCCGTCGCGCACGGTTTTGGTGCAACCCCTGGCTGTGCTGGTGGAGGAGAATATTACCCGGCGCGAGCGGGAGGCGGCCCAGGCCTTTCTGGATTTTTTGTTGAGTGCGGAAGGTCAGAATATTCTGACCCGTTATTACCTGCGCCCGGTGGAGGGGCTTGCCGAGGGCTTTGAGCCATTGGTGCAGCCTTTCACCGTGGAAGATTTAGGCGGTTGGCCGCGGGCCTATAACCAGATGGTTGAAGTTTTCTGGCGCGAAACGATTGAACCCGGCCTGGATTTTTTGCCGGCGCCAATTTTATTGGATTCGGGAGATTAGCATGGAAAATTCTCAAGAACATGATAGCCGTTTGCCGGGAGTGTTGGCCCCGATTCCCTTGGAGTTGCCAATTCCATCAGCACCTCCCGCATTGCCACGGGAGGCGCGCCGGGCCTGGTGGACGCGCCTCCATGTGGGGAAACTGGTTATCTTTGGGGTGAGTTTATTCCTGTTCATTATGGCAATCTCTTTGATGAAGGAAGGCGCTCGCACTTTAGCCCCGCTGGTTCAGAGTGCTTTTAAGGTCAACAATGTGGCGAATAGCCTGGGATTTGGTTGGTTTTTTGCCTATCTCATTATGAGTGGATCGCCCGTGGCCGCCGCGGCCCTGACCTTTTTCGATGCCGGGGTGATTACTCAACTGGGGGCTTTTGCCATGATCACCGGCAGCCGCCTGGGGGCTAGTTTTATCGTGTTGTTCATTGGCTTTTTATATGTGCTGCGCGGGCGTGACCGCTCCACCAGCCTGAGTATGGGCCTGCTTTCGTTGACGGTTACCGCCACAACTTACGTTCCTGGTTTGATTTTAGGCGCGTTCATCTTGAAAATGGGCTGGATGGATTCCTGGCAATTGCAGTCGGGGGCGCTCTTGAGTTCGATGGTTGACCGGATCATTGATCCCGTGGTGCTGCTGATTACCAGTTGGCTGCCGGAGTGGACGGTTTTTTTCGTGGGGTTGGGGATCATCCTGGTGAGTTTCAACCTGTTTGATAAGTGCCTGCCGCAAATGTCTATCAAGGAAAGCCAGGTGGGCTGGATGTCGCGTTTGGTGTACCGCCCCTGGGTGATGTTCCTCCTCGGGGCCGTGGTCACCCTGGTTTCCATGTCGGTGAGTCTCTCTTTGAGTATCCTCGTGCCCCTCAGCACGCGCGGATTCGTCCGGCGAGAAAATGTGATCCCCTATATCATGGGCGCTAACATCACCACCTTTGTGGATACGTTGCTGGCGGCGGTGCTGCTGAATAATCCCCCGGCTTTTACGGTGGTTTTTGTGGAAATGTTTAGCGTGATGATCGTTTCGATGTTGATTTTGATCTTTTTTTATGGCCGTTATTCCCGCTTATCCCTGAAGTTTGTGGGGTGGGTGACCACGAACAATCGCAACCTGGCAATCTTTATGGCTGGGATTTTTGTGATCCCGCTGATTTTGCTCCTGTTCTAGCGTTTTTATTGTGAAGGTATCCTAAAATGCGTATCCTAATCGTTGCTACCAATTTGCTGGTCTTAGAAGATTTACTTAAGTTTGGCGCGCAGATCGTTTGCCGTATTAGTGAGGTCCCCACGATTTTGCTGGCATTCGATTGTACTTCTGATCGCCTGCCACCCAGTGAAGAGGCTTTTCAAGCGCAGGTGCAGGCCCTCGATTGCTATGCGGGTGCCTCGACCAAAATTCGTATCGGATATGTGGCCGATCAGATTATGGAAGAATTGGGCGAAAATTCGTATGATCTGGTAATTATGAGTGAACACGCTCCGATCCATTGTCTGGCGCGCCTATGGCGAAAATCCATTGTCACCCAGGTGGTTGAACACACGAATTGCCCGGTCTTAATTGTGCGCGGCGAAATCCGCACCATCGAGCATATTTTGCTCTGCGATAGCGGCGGTGATAGCTCTCCGTTGCTCAGCCGCCTGACCGCCCAACTCGCCGATTTGCTGGCAGGCGAGGAGCAGATCACCATTTTGCATGTAATGTCGCAAATCAGTGCGGGACCCGGCGTGGTGGGCAAGCAACTGCGCGCAGATGCTCAAGAATTGATGGCGGCAAACACGCCCGAAGGCCGGATGCTGGCCCAAGATTTGCAGGTATTGACCAAACCCAAAGTGCATTCGCAGCCCAAAGTGCGGCATGGCCTAGTGCTGGATGAAATTCTTAGCGAAGCCCACAATGGCAATTATGATCTGGTGGTGATCGGCGCGCATCGCGGTGAGGGTTGGCAGCGCCATTTATTGGATAACCTGGCACAAAAAATAATCGAACAAATCGACCGGCCTGTGCTGGTTGTCAAATAACGAATTTCGAAATGGCGAGAGGCAATTTCTTGGGGGAGATAGATGAATTTCGTGTCATTTACGCGGGTTGGGAATTAATCTGATACACTTCTTTTGCTGTGAATATTTCAAACTCAGATTATGTTTGGCAATGACTCTTTGTTCTTGATAATCCCCTGCTGAAAGTTTTGTGAACTTATGCCTCCGATCCGATTAATCGCAACCACCTCCTTTGGCCTGGAAGCCGTGGTCAAACGCGAATTACAAGCTTTAGGCTTTGATGATTTGCAAACCTCCAACGGNNCAAGAGGGTCAGTTCACCGTTACCGGGAAAGCGGTCAAATCCACTCTAGGGAGCATCCGCGCCTGCCAGGCCATCGTTAAAAAAGCAGTGGTGGAGCGTCTCAAAGCGAAGTACCAAACCGAATGGTTTGCCGAAACCGGCCCGGAATTCACCATCCAGGTGGCCATGCTCAACGACATCGCCACGCTGACGATTGACACCTCCGGTTCGGGTCTGAATAAACGCGGCTACCGCGCCGGCGTGGGCGATGCCGCCCTGCGCGAAACCCTGGCCGCGGCCCTGGTGCAACTTAGTTTTTGGAACCCGGAACGCCTGCTGATCGATCCGATGTGCGGCTCTGGCACGATCCTGATTGAGGCGGCGCTGATCGCTCGCAACATTGCGCCTGGCCTGAAGCGCGATTTTGCTGCTGAGGCCTGGCCCTCCATCCGTAGCGGGCTTTGGCAAGAAGAGCGGCAGGCTGCCCAAGCCGCCATCAACAAAACGGTGGAATTGAAAATCTTCGGTTACGATCTTGACCCCGAAATGGTCAAAATCAGCCAGGCCAACGCCAAAAATGCCGGGGTTGGTGATGACATCAGCTTTGCGCAAAAGGATGTCAAAGAATTATGGATTGACCAACAATACGGAATCGTGATCTCCAACCCGCCCTATGGCGTCAAAATGAGTAGTTTTCAGGAGATCAATCAAATTTACATTTCGTTCCACAAAACCTTTCGCAAAAAAAGCGGCTGGTCGGTCTATATACTGACCGCCGATAAAAAATTCCCCGATTACTTTAAACGCGCCCGGCCAGACCGCGTCCGCAAACTCTTCAACGGGCCGCTGCAAGTCAATTACTACCAATATTTTGGCGAACGACCGCCCCGAAAGGAAGACATATGAACCCCCTTCTACAACACATTCATTGGTTAGGACACGATAGTTTTCGCTTGGAGAGCGGGGATTTGCAAATCTACATTGACCCCTATCAGCTAACAGGCGGCCCCGCGGCAGATCTGATTTTGATCACCCACGAGCATCGGGATCACTGTTCGCCGGAGGACGTTGCTAAAATCCAAACGGATGCTACCATTATTGTGACAATTGCAGCCGCGGCCTCGCAGTTGCGCGGTGAAATCCAAATTGTGCGGCCCGGTGATAAATTAACCGTGAAAGGCCTGCCCATCGAGGCCGTACCGGCCTACAACCTGACGAAGTTCCGCGCCCCGGGGCAGCCTTTTCATCCCAAAGAAGCCGGGCATGTGGGTTTTATCATCACCATCGAGGGCCAACGCCTCTATCACACTGGTGATGTGGATGTGATCCCCGAAATGGCCACCTTTGAGGTCGATATCGCTTTGCTGCCGGTCAGCGGCACCTACGTGATGACCGCGGAGGAAGCTGTGGAAGCGGCCAAAATCCTGCATCCCAAGGTGGCGATTCCCATGCATGTGGGACGGGGCATCGGCGGGTTAGAAATGGCTGAGCAATTCCGGCAAAATGCCCCCGTAACGGTGAAAATTTTAGAAATAGAAGCATAGGCTCGCCAACAAACTCACAGAAGCGGCGGAGGTAAAACTCTGCCGCTTTTTTCTTGACATTATTTTTTAATCTGCTAAAATAATATTTAGCTTATCCTAAATTATTTTTTTGGACATAAAATGCGCGCAACACTCACACACGCCATCGAAGATTATCTCAAAATCATTTACGATCTTTCTGTGATCGATGCATGGGTTTCAACCTCTCAGATTGCCAAGGCTTTGGAGGTCAAACCAGCCTCGGTGACCGGGATGATTCAAAAATTAGCGGCAGTTACCCCTCCCCTGGTGGAATACCGCAAACATTATGGCGTGATCCTCACCCCCGAAGGGGAACGCGTGGCACTCGAAATTATCCGTCATCATCGATTGCTGGAAACCTTTTTACATGAAACCTTGGGCTTTGATTGGGATGCCGTTCATGCTGAGGCTGATCGCCTTGAGCACGTTATCTCCGAAGAATTTGAAGAGCGCATCGCCCAGGTTTTGGGCGACCCCACGCACGATCCGCACGGCGACCCCATCCCAGACCGGGATTTGCAAATGCCTGTGCATGCCACTACCTGCCTGAGCGAACTGCGCGTGGGCCAGCAAGCCAGGATCGAGCGGGTGCGCAATGATAATTGCGAGTTATTGCGCTATCTTAGCGAGCGCGGCCTGCTGCCGGGTGTGGAAATTTCCATCTTGGATTATTCCCCTTTCGATGATAATCTTTACCTGCAAGTGCAGGGCCGACCCGAATCCATTGTGCTGGGACCGCGTATCACGGGCCAGATTTTTGTGGAACTCAAATAACCCGCTATCGCTAAAAAATTAAAATCTACTACCCAACGATCAAACTATAGGACGAAACCATGGCCAAAGATATTCAAACCATCATCATCGAAGACGATCCCTACGCCCGGGATTTAATGACTCTGCTGCTCACCCGCGATTGGCGTACACGGGTGATTGCAGAGATTGCCGATCAAAATGAATTGATCGCCTTTATTGACGAATATCACCCGCCTATTGATGTCGTCATCCTTGATACTGAAATCCCTGGCGAGTCAGATTTGCCTTTTATGCTCACCGAGCTTTTGCGAAAGCTGCCCAAAAAGCCGGCGATTCTCTACACAGCTACGCATGCTGATCCCCGTGTTTTGGAACATCTGGTGCAGATTGGTTTTGCAGGCTATGTGCTCAAAAATGAACTGCATTATGCCCTGGGGGCGGCTGTGGCGGCTGTGGCCCGCGGTGAGATGGTTATTACACCCGGTATTCAGCCGCTGGCGGCGCGCTACTCAGCCTGCCGTGAAGCCAAAATCATACGGGGTAGCCGCATCGAAGATGTATTTACCCCGCGCGAGAGTGAGTTGGTGCGTTTAGCCCTGATCTTTAACCTCTCGATCCGCGATATGGCCGACGAACTGGTACTTAGCCCCGAGTGGGTCTCCGAAGTGGTCAGCGGCGTTTATAAAAAACTGGGTTTGCGTGAAATTTTGGCAGGTGAAGTTTCGCTCGAAGATTACTTCGACGATCCCGCTGTTTTGGAGCGCTGCCAGGAAATCACCGCACGAACCCAAACCAAACTGGCTGATGGCCGCTTGCGTAAAGCCCCCTGGATGTCAACGCTGGCCTTTCACTTGCTCACCAGCCCGGCAGAGGACGAAAGTTAGACTCTGATTTATCAGAACCAAACTTGCTCCAAAAATCGAACCGTCAACCTTAACCAGAAACCATTAAACCTCATGATGCCCGATCCCCTGATTTCTCTGATTGTTGCTGCGATTATCAGCGCCTTGCTCGCCTGGCTTTTCTGGCCGGCCAGCGGCCTCTTTTGGCGCTGGCAGCGTACGCGTGAGTTAACCGAGCGCGTGCTACGCGAAGACGCCCTCAAACACATCCATCAATGCGAGATTCACGGCGATAAACCCAGCATTAAAAGCCTGGTGGGAGCGCTCAAAATCTCGCCCGAGGAAGTGACGCAAGTGCTCACTAGCCTTGAAGCCCACGAATTGCTCAGCACCGATGGCACCCATTTTCGCCTCACACCCGCCGGGCGCGATTACGCCCTGCGTATTATTCGCGCCCACCGTCTTTATGAGCGCTATCTGGCCGAAGAATCCGGTTTTGACGAGCAAGAATGGCATACCCGTGCCGAACGTTACGAGCATCAACTCACCCCCGCCGAAACCGAAGCTTTGGCCGCCCATCTGGGTATCCCCACGCACGACCCTCACGGTGACCCCATCCCCACCGCCGATGGCGTGGTGGTTTATCCCGACGAGCGTACCTCCCTCACTGATCTGGCGCTCGACCAAACCGCGCGCATCGTCCACCTGGAAGATGAACCAGAAGCGGTCTACGCCCAATTAGTGGCAGAAGGATTGCACGTTGGACAGGAAATCCGCTTGATTGAAGCCTCCCCGCAGCGCCTGCGTTTTTGGGCCGGAGGGGATGAACATCTCCTGGCACCGGTAGTGGCAGCCAATATCAGTGTGATTCCGGTTTCTGAGGCGCCGCGGGAAGAAGAAATCCTCGGGGAACCCCTCAGCAACCTCAAACCCGGGGAAATGGGCCGCGTCGTTAAAATCTCACCGCGCATCCGCGGCACCGAACGCCGCCGCATGATGGATCTCGGCATCCTGCCCGGCACCCTCATCGAAGTAGAAATGTCCAGCGCCAGCGGTAATCCTGTGGCCTACCGCATCCGCGGGGCCTTGCTGGCTTTGCGGAAATCTCAGGCTGACCTGATAAGTGTGTGCCCTGAGGAGAGCAAATAATTCACAAGGAAACAAAATGACCACAAATCCCCAAACCCAAAACGAAGCCTGCGCCACCTGCCCGATGCATAATGCTGCGGCCCTCAAAAAACTAGGCGTCGATATGACCGATTTTGATTATGTGGTAGCGCTGGCGGGCAACCCCAACACTGGCAAGAGCACGGTTTTCAACGCCATCACCGGTTTGCGGCAGCATACCGGCAACTGGCCGGGCAAGAC
>DOTA01000519.1 GCA_003513015.1 Chloroflexota bacterium | reverse complement strand
GGATGTGATGGTGACGGTCTACTCCACGATGGTGGTGGAGGCCTCCATGCACGGCACGCCGGTAGTCAGCCTGGTGATCGATTCGCCCGAGGGCTGGCCGGGCAAATACACCCTGCCGCTCTCGCAGATCAGCGGTTGGCCCACGCATTTGCGCTTCCGCGAATCCGGGGCCGGGCGTGAGGCTCGCAACGAAGCTGAACTGCGGGAGGCACTTGACCATTATTTGACCGATCCCACCGCGGATCGTGAAGCCCGGCAGGCCTTCCTCGAACGCGAGTGCACCTATCTGGATGGCTCCGCGGGCCAGCACACGGCCGCGTTTTTATTTTCTCTGATGAATTAACGCAAAGACGCCAAGGCGCAGAGATGCAAAGAATTTAACTTTGCGACTTTCATACTTTGCATCTTTGCGTTAAATTTGGATTAATGATGTTCAAACGATTAACCAACCGAATCCGACTTGCCGGTGGGGTGCTGCTTCACGGGCGATTGCCAGCCCAAGGGCTGCGCACCGTTCCCGAAATCAGCCCCGCAGAGGTGGCCGAGGCCCGCGAGTTTTTCCCGCTCGATAAATTCTTTATTTACGGGCACGCCCGTTCGGGTACCACGCTGCTGACGCGCCTGATCCGCCTGCACCCCGAGGTGCATTGCAACTACCAGGGACATTTCTTCACCCGTCAACCCACGCTGGAGGGGCTGGTCAACCGCCCTGAAATCGAAGATTGGTTCACGCGCCGCAGTAACCGCTGGAACCGCGGGCGCGATCTTTCGCCGGTGGTGCTGCGGGTGATCAGTGATTACATCATGGAGCGCGAAGCCCGTCCGATGGGAATCAAAGTGGTAGGCGACAAAAGCCCCAACAACCTGCTCAACGGTGAGGCCGTGCGCCTGGCACACAAAGTTTACCCGGATGGCAAGATCATCTTCATCGTGCGCGATGGCCGTGACGCGGCAGTCTCGCATCGCTTCCAGGCCTTTATCGACGCCACACAGCATTTGAGCAAAGAAGATTGGCGCATCCGGGCGGCTTTCGAGCACGATCCCGAACCCTTTTTGCGCGGCGAGCGCTCTATTTTTACCGAAAAAGGTATTTCCGCCGCGGCGAACGATTGGGTCACAAATGTGTATGAGACGGATGAAGCCGGGCGTTCCATTTTTGGCGAGCATTATATTTCCCTGCGTTACGAAGATTTGCTGGCCCATCCGTGGGAGCAGATGTCCCGTTTGTGGGCCTTTTTGGGCGTGGATACTAATCTGCCTGACTTGCCCGAAATCCTGAATGCCGAACTTACGAGCAATCCCGACCGCGATTGGCAAAAGCAAAAAGCGGGTGATTTAGTCAGCCCGCTCGAAAAGGGAAAATCCGGCTCGTGGCGTGAGTTGTTCACCGAGCGGGATAAAGCCGTTTTCCAGCATGTGGCGGGGGAAGTGATGGCGCATTGGGGGTACGGGTGGAAGTAAAAATGTAAACAGGTAGACAGGTATACACGTGTATATCTGTCTACTTTGTATACCTGTCTACTTGAATCTATGAAATTTCTTATCGCTGGATTTGGCTCTATCGGACGCCGCCATTTTCGCAATTTACTTGCCCTCGGGGAGTGCGATATTGTTTTTCTGCGCAGCCAGCGCTCCACGCTGCCGGATGACGAAATCGCCGATTTTCCCGTTGAGACGGAGATTAGCGCGGCGCTGGCGCATCACCCGGACGCCGTCATCATCGCCAACCCCACGGCGTTGCATTTGGATGTGGCCATCCCCGCGGCGGAGCAGGGCTGCCATCTCTTCATCGAAAAACCGGTTTCGCACTCTCTGGCGCGTATTGACGAACTTCAAGCCGCACTGGCTCGCGGTGGGGGCAAGGCTTTCACGGCCTTTCAGTTTCGTTTTCATCCGGGGTTGCAGTGCATCAAGGATTACCTCAATTTTGCCCTCACCCCGGCCCTCTCCCCTGGGGAGAGGGGGTCAATTGGCTGCCCCCTCTCTGTACGCGTACATTGGGGCGAATATCTCCCCGACTGGCACCCCTGGGAAGATTATCGCCAGAGTTACAGTGCCCGCGCCGATCTGGGGGGCGGGGTGGTGCTGACTTTGTGTCACCCGCTGGATTATTTACGCTGGATATTTGGGGAGGTGCGCTCTTTGTGGGCTTTCACCAGTTGTGACAGCGATCTCGGGCTGGAGGTGGAAGATACCGCTGAGATTGGCTTGCGCTTTGAGAACGGTGTGATCGGCAGCGTGCACCTCGATTATGTGCAGCGCCCGCCCGGTCACCGTTTGGAAATTATCGGTACGGAAGGCACGATCTGTTGGGATAATGCGGATGGCGCGGTGCAGGTGTATAGCCCTCACCCCCGGCACCTCTCCCCAGGAGAGAGGGGGGAAATCGGTTGGCAGAATTATCCGGTGCCAGAGGGGTTCGAGCGCAACGATCTGTTTTTAGCGGAGATGGACCATTTTTTGAGAGTGATGTGCGACGAGGTGGAACCGCGCGCAACCCTGGGAGATGGCATCTGGTCTCAGAAATTGGTGCAAGGAGTGTACGACTCGGCCCGTGAAGGGCGGCTGATTACCTGGGGTACGGAAGCAACCTCAGGGCTGGATGGTGACTTTCTCCCATAAAATTTCAGGAGAATCTTTGAGCAGGGAGAAAACCATCCCATCGTATTCAGCTGAGACATAATATTCCGAGAGATATTTTTTAGCGGTTTCGATATCCCCCCAAATTTGTACAACCACATCTGGTTTGAGTTCCCCGATGGCGTAGTCATAATCCCACTTCATGTGGCCGGGGCGAATGTCGCCGATGCCGCTGGGCAGGTGATTGGGTTGGCGGGCGATGAAGGGGTCATTTTTGCCAAGCAGATCGATGGCGGGGCGCTCGCTGAAATAGGGGATTGCTCCGGCGGTGACCACGGCAATGCGGGCCTCGGGGGTGGTGATCTCTTTGAGGCGGTTGGCAATTTCAACATATTCGATGTTGGCTTCGATAAAATCGGGCGGGCGCGTGAGAATCCAACGGCGCAGCGATTTTTGGTTGGAGAGCAGGTTGAAGTTGACCATACTGGCCAGCACCAGGGCAATGAGCGTCAGGTTGACGACCCAATGGTTCGGCAAGATTTGTGGGCGGATTTTGGTGGCGATGGCTGTGATGATTTGCTGGACGGTGTAGACGAACAGGATGAAGAAGATGGGGGCGGCTAGGGCGATGTAGCGATTTGCGCCGCCGACGTGCTCCCAGGCATCGCCGCCCACGTAAACGCTGTAGGCCACCTGTCCGCCCAGAATGGTGAACAGGAATAAGATCAGGCGGTCGCGGCGGAAGAGCAGGGCGGCGAAGGGTAACAGGAAGAGTACCCAGTTCATCTGTTCCATGAGTTTGAAGAGGACGTAGCCGCCGCGTTTGAGACGGGTGATAAGCGGGAATCCGGTCATTTTGAGGTAGTAGGTGTTGGGCAGCGGTTCGCCGTAGTACCACAACCGGAAGATGGTTTGCCCTCCGATGAAAACGGCCAGCAACCCCAAACCCCAGATCAAGTTTTGTTTGCGGTTTTTGGGATCGAAGATTACTAAAAATCCCAGCACGACCAGATAGGGTACGGCCATGTCGATGCGCACCAGGGTGCCGATCCCCAAGATGAGGTAGGGCCAGACCGAGAAACGATCACGTTCGAGGTTGTTGAGCACCAACCAAACCGAAATCGAGAGCATCAGCACCAACAGGCTGACTTCCATGCCTTGCAGGCTCCAGGTATTGAGCGGCATGTAAAAAGCGGTTAGAATAGCCGCGAGGGCCGCGATTACTAAATTTTGAGCCAGTTTTTGGGCAATTTGAAAGACAAAATATAGGTTGATTGCCAGGAAGATGGCACCGCTGATCTGCACGGCTAAGCTGATTTTAGAGGCTGCGAGGGGCAGAAGATGGAACCCGGCCATAAAGATCACCCAAAGT
Source organism: Chloroflexota bacterium (assembly GCA_003513015.1). Classification (GTDB taxonomy): domain Bacteria; phylum Chloroflexota; class Anaerolineae; order Anaerolineales; family UBA11858; genus UBA11858. The sequence goes on along the minus strand of DOTA01000519.1, from coordinate 1,508 downwards.
GGGTTGGTATACCCTTCAACGGGGGCCTCCCCGGGGTTCCAGACCAGCCCGAAGCCATGCGCGAAGTTTTTGGCGTAACGCATCGAGATCATAGCGTCATCAAAGAGAACAAAGTACCGTTCCCCAGATGCGACAAAGCTGGTATTTTTGATGTAGATACCAGCGTAGATCAAATATGTGGTGATCATTAAACCGATCAACACCAATGATATTTTCTGAGAAGATTTCATCTTAGTGGTTTCTCATTTCTTGGATAGTTCAGATCGGGCGTATTATACCCATCACGATCGCAAATTTTCATTTTTTTTCTTGAGATCAGATGCGTAATTTGTGACCGTGGGCATTATATATCGAAAGTGAGGGCATAAATGGAAAGAAAACCAAATTTGCGAAGACTAATCCGAAATTTTGCCATCGAATTGGTTGTTTATGCTGTGCTATTGGTGATTTATTTCTTTGCCGTACTTCGATTTTTGGGTGGGTGGCTGGACAATCTATATCTGGATAATACAACGATATATGCCGTCATTGGACTGACCCTAATCGTAACACAGGCAGTTGTTTTAGAAACCATTACATCCTATTTGATCCGTTTGCTGCGCCTGGATCGATTGGATTAATCGGAGTAGGCGATGGAATTTCCAATTTCTGGCGTTACCGTAAATCCGCTTTTATTAGCTGCAATCGGTTTCCTGGTTGGTATTTTAGGCGGATTTTTTGGTGTGGGTGGGGGCTTTATTGCAGGCCCGTTCATGTTTTGGGCAGGTGTACCGATGCACTTTGTAGTTGGTACGGATTTAGCTCATATGACCGGAAAATCGATTGTAGCCTCTAAACGTCACCGCACCTTAGGGCATGTCGATGTTAAGTTGGGGGCTTTCATGATCTTTAGCACGATCCTTGGTGTTGAATTAGGGGCACAAATTATCGAAAAATTGGAGAAATCTGGTTCGGCTGATTTGGTCATTGGGATTGTTTATATTGTTATTTTGTTGCTGATTAGTACGTTTACTGCTTGGGAAAGTTTGCGAGCGATGCGGATGATCCGTACCGATCAAATGGATGTGAAAGATGCGATTGGTTTCCAGGGATTGGCCCGGCGAGCGCAAAAAATAAAAATTTGGCCGATGGTATCGTTTCCTGCCTCGGGGATCGCCTCAGTTTCATTATGGACCGTTTTCGGCGTGGGTTTTATTACGGGTGTGTTATCCGGTGCTTTAGGCGTAGGTGGTGGTTTTATTCGGATGCCTTTGTTGGTTTATGTGCTGGGTATCCCAACCCATGTTGCTGTGGGTACTGATTTGTTTGAAATCGTTTTTTCATCTGCTTATGGCACGATCACACATGCCCTGAAAGGTAACGTGGATATATTGATGGCTTTGGTCATGCAAACTGGCGCTGCGATTGGTGCACAAATTGGAGCGACCTCCACCCGTTTTTTTGCTGGGCCGCGCATTCGGTTATTCTTCTCAGTGTTGCCCTTGATTGGCGCGCTGATGGTTGTGCTG
>DOTA01000234.1 GCA_003513015.1 Chloroflexota bacterium | reverse complement strand
CCAGGCCTGGCAAGACCAGCGCACCGTGACCGTATTGATCGAGAAGTTCCAGTTGCAATCGCTTTCCGTGGGTGTAGAGCAGTTTTTAGCCGAAGTCGACCGCCAGGTGCCCGAACTCGAAGATGTGTCTGGTGACTTTATCGAAGACCAGATGCGCATCAACCCGCCCGTCGATCCGCTCTTCCGGGTAGGCGAGGTCGGTCTTGGTTACGATAAGGACCGCGACCGTGTCGTGCTCCAGACCCGCGAACTGTTGACCGAAGAAGAAGAGCCAGAGTCCGCCAGCGTGGTTCGGTTCTGGTGCACCCGCGAGCAGATCCGTAAAATGGCGCGCTGGGGGGCAGAAATCGTCACCCGCGGACGGCCGACCTGTCCGCAGTGCGGCGCGCCGGAAGAACCCGAAGGTCACTTCTGCCCGAAGAAAAATGGGCACAAGCACTAGCCTGGTTGAAGGTCACGAGTCGAAAGTTGAAATGCCCTTCATCCTGTAACTTTCAAACTTCGACCCCATTTGCTATGTCAACTGCTCAAACTGATCTACAAGCTGCTTTGCGAAAGGGTGAACTTGAACTTAAAGGCCAGTTCATGCTGGGCTCCAATTACACATTCCTTGTAAACGTGCATCACAATGGGCAGGATTTGCAAGCCGTCTACAAACCGTCCAGAGGAGAGCAGCCACTCTGGGACTTCCCCAACAACACTCTTGCGCACCGCGAAGTGGCTGCTTACCTCGTCAGCCAAGCGCTCGGCTGGTGCTTTGTTCCCTTTACTGTTTTGCGCCCGGACGGCCCATACGGGCCAGGTTCCATCCAGCAGTACATCGAGTACGATCCCAACTATCACTACTTCACCTTCACGGACGAAGATAAAGCCCGCCTGAAACCCGTCATGCTCTTCGACTTGTTGTGTAACAACGCCGACCGCAAAGGCAGCCATGTCATCATTGAAGAGGGGACGCGGAAAATGTGGCTGATCGACCACGGTCTTTGCTTCCATGAGGACGACAAACTGCGGACGGTCATCTGGGACTACGCCGGGGAGCCGATCCCGGACGATCTGCTCGAACCCCTCGCGCATCTTCCCCCAGATCCTTCTACAGTCTCAGGACAGGCCAATAATCTGTTGGCAGATCTCCAGCCTTATCTCAGCTCCAGGGAGATCTCTGCCCTCCTCGCCCGTGCCAAAAACCTGTTATCGTCCCGTGTCTTCCCCTACCCGCCTGAGCACAGACGTGCCTTTCCTTATCCGCCTGTTTGAAAACCTTGCGAAGGTTCGATCCTTCGGCTACGCCTCAGGACAGGCCCTTCGCAAGGTTTACACGGAGAAACCCTATGCAATACAGACTCGCATTCATCGGTTTTGGCAACGTCGCCCAGGCGCTGGCGCAATTGCTTTTACGCAAACGCTGGGAGCTGCAAGAGCGCTATGATATCACCTTCAGTGTGACCGGGATATCGACCGGCTCGCATGGGATCGCAGTCAACCCGAACGGGATTTCGGTCAACGCGGCCTTTGACATGCTTCATTCTCAGCGTTCTCTGGATCTGCTCACCGGCGGCCCTATGCCGACAAGCACGCTGGAGTTTCTTGAACGCAGCGAGGCCGACGTGATGTTTGAAAATACGCCGGTGAATCACGCCTCCGGCCAGCCTGCTATCGACCACTGCCGCATGGCTCTGGACCTTGGCATGCACGCCATCACAGCCAACAAAGGGACGGTCGTGCACGGTTATCGCAAGTTGAGCGAGTTGGCCAGAGCAAAGAAAAAAAGATTCCTGTTCGAATCCACCGTGCTGGGCGGCTCGCCGCTCTTCTCCGTATTCCGGGAAGCCATGCCCGCTGCAGAATTAATATACTTTCAAGGCATATTGAATTCCACGACCAACATCATCCTGTCTCGCATGGAGCGCGGCGAGAGCTTCGACGAGGCGGTCAAATATTGCCAGAGTATCGGCGTGGCCGAGACCGACCCTTCAGCAGATGTGGATGGCTGGGATGCGGCCATCAAAGTTAGCGCGCTGGCTTCGGTGCTGATGGATGTACCCACCAAACCCGCGGATGTGGATCGCACCGGGATCCGTGATATCACCCCGGATGAGATCGCGCGTGCTAAAGCTCAGGGTAAACGCTGGAAACTGGTCTGCGAGGCGCGCTGGGAGGGGGATAACCTGAAAACAACGGTGGCACCCCAAATGGTCGGGGTGGAATCGCCGCTTTATGGGGTCGAGGGTACCACCTCCATCGTGCAGATCGAATCTGATGTGCTCGGTAAATTATCCCTCATCGAAGAAGATCCTGGCCCCCACACCACGGCATACGGTTTGCTGGCAGATTTCCTAAACGCGGTACAATGAATTAGACAGAAGACGAAAGATGGAGGTAAGGATGGATCAACCCAAATTATGGCCGGTCGCGCTCGAAACGCTCATGGCGCTGGGCGCGCATTATGTGCCCGCCATGGATAAGGCCGCCGACGATGCCGGGGTGGAACGCGGCGTTTGGGGGATTTTGATCGCAGCCCTGACCTTTGAGCCGGAGGCCGTTAGCAACGCAGCCTTGCAGCGCCGCAATCCCTATCAAAATTACACCCGCCTGCTGGCCGACGCTGCCGGGCAAGGGTTATTCTTGGTTGAACGCCCCGGCGTTTACACGCTCACCGATTTAGGGCGCGCCGTGGGCACCGAAATCATTCTCGCGGCCTATGCCCGTATGCAAACCTTCGAGCCGTTGCGCGTCGAGCAGATGCAATATCTCTCGGTTTTGCTGCGCAAGCTGGTGGTTGCCAGCCATACCTCGCCCGAACCGCCCGGCAAGTGGTGCCTGACCCACGCCCGCCGCATAGACCCCGGCCAAAATGCCCCGCTCATCATCCAGGTTGACCAATACCTTTCGGATTTAGCCGCCTACCGTGANNCCACCGATGCCTATTTCTACGCCCCCTGGGCTTGTTTAGACCCCGAAGAATTAGAAGCGCTGGAAATTTTGCTCACCAAACTCAGTGATGAGATGGGTAAAAAACGCGCCATCCGTTGCCCATGAACACACTTCTCTCCCTTCATATCGGCCAGCCCCAAACTTATACCGACGAGCAAGGTACCTGGGAAACGGCCTTTTTCAAAATAACTGTCAAGGGGCCGCGCTTTTTGGGTACGCTGGGATTAGCAGGGGATGCCGTTGCCAATACAAAGGCTCACGGCGGTGAAGATCAGGCTGTGCTGCTGTATGCCGCCGAACACTACCCGCGCTGGCAAGCCGAATTAGGGCAAGAACTGCCCTATGGGGGTTTTGCTGAAAATTTAACGGTCAGCGGTTTGGATGAAAATACCGTGCGCATTGGCGACATTTATCAAATTGGTGCCGTCAAGCTGCAAGTGACGAAGCCGCGCATCCCCTGTTGGAAAATCGCCCGCCGTTGGGGCATTCCCGATTTGACGAAGCGCGCCACCCAAACCGGCCGCACGGGCTGGTACTGCCTTGTGCTGCAAACCGGCGAAATTGAAGCAGGGATGCCCATCGCATTGCTGGAGCAATCGGTTTCCGGGGAAACGGTTGCGCAAGCTTTTCAAAAATATCTGCGTCAGAACCAGTGAATTTTTGATGAATTGAATTCACAATAAAAAGGGAGCGTGTCCGCTTTGGGTACGCTCCCTTTTTATTGCTCTCGTTTGGCGGCAGTGAGCTGGCTTTCAGCATTCGAGCAATCACAGGCCGTGACAACTTGCGAGAAGCGCTTCAGATACCCTTTGTAGGCCGCATCCCCATTTTGAGCAACCCAACCCTCCAGGTTGAAGGCCAGTGGCCCCTCGGCGGCGATCCATTCGCCGTTGTATTTGCGGGCAATATGGATGTGCGTGCCGGTGCTGGTGCCACCCTCACAAGATGGGTGTCCCAGGTGCGTGCCAGCCGTCACTGCTTTGCCCAAAGGTGCTTTGTCACGTGTAGCCAGGTGCAAATAAAAGAGCACCCAGCCGGTACGCGGGTCGCCATCGCCATCGAGATCAAGTTCCAGCACGCCGGTATCAAGCCGGGCCACAATGCCATCAGCCACGGCGGTGGCCCACTCATTCGACTGGTTGCAGCCCGAAGCCTCGGAGGGAGGGGCAAAGTCGATGGCGGCGAAGGGCAGGCCCGATCCCCAGCCGGTGTGCGGGCCGCCGGTATAGGCCCAGGTTTTACCGCCCTCAAAGGGCAAAAGCATTTCGGGTTGCAGGAGACTGCCCTCCAGGTGAGGCGGAGATTCCGCCCAGGGGTCACCGAACAACTTCTGGTAAGTGAAGAAAAATCCATCAGGCCCAATATTGCGCCGAAAGGCCTGAACATCGGTTTCACCTTGTAGAAAATAATGCTGTAAGGCCACAGTGGCGGCGTTCTGCCAGGGATCAAAGCGTTCAAAGGTTCCATCGGGCAGATCAAAATCCGTGATTTTGCCGGTGCGCCAGCCGTAATAGCCGTTGTTGAGCATGTTGGCAGCCCAAACCAACTGCATGTAAAGGCCCTTATGGGTGCGAACCTCGTACCCCAAGGGATAATCGGGGTTGACGTAGGGCGGCATTTCGGGTTGGCTGAGCGCGCCGAGTTGATCTTCAAGCAAAGCTAGCAACAAACGTGGGCTGACGCTGAAATTAGCGGCCACATAGTCGATGATTTCTCCGCCCTGCCGGGTAGCGCCGGAGGCAAAGGATTTGTAATCCTTGAGCCAGCCGGAGGTGTCAGCTACATAGGATGCGGCATCAAAACCAACTTGCGCCGGGCCATTGACGAACATGCTATCAGGCAAAATTTGATATTGCGAACCCCAGAACGGCAGATAATAAATCGGGATTTGCATGGGCATCCCTGGCGGCATGGTGGTGGCATCGGGCGGGATAAAAGTGTTGGCTGCCAGAATTTCGCTCACGCTTGTATTGAAGCGGATGGCCAGCGCGGGCAGCGTATCGCCGCTTTGGGCCACATAATCGACCAGTTCTCCCGGTTCGTAGGGTGGGCGTGGAATAAAGGGGGTTGCAGTGGGGAGGGGCGTGGGGAGTAACGATTCCTCACCAACAGGCGCGTTTTCGTTGATTTCTTGTGATTTGTTACCCAATGTCTGCTCCTCTGCATAGGCGCTTTGCGGCTGGCAGGCGCTGATGGAGAGGTAGATCGGTATACAAAGTAAACAGGTAAACACAGCCATAACCTGTCTACCTGTATATCTGTTTACTTTGTTTATAAGCTTTCTCATCATGGTTCTTCACGAATAATATGCGAGGTTCCGGCACTAAAAATGCTGGAAATGATGATCTCATCGCCGCGGGTGAGGGTGCCAAGGTAGAGTTCCTCGCCGGCGTGCGCCGTCCAGCCATCCATCACAAAGGGCAGGGGGCCATCAGCGGGAATCCACTCACCGTTAAGTTTGCGGATGATGTGCACATGCGTGCCGGTGGCGCGCCCGCCCTCACACGAGGGATGCCCAACCGGTTCCCCGGTTTGCAGAGTGGTACCCACGGGCACGCGCCCCTCGGTGCCGATATGCACGTAGATCAGGTTCCAGCCGGTTTGTTCCAGCCCGTCGCCATCCAAATCTTGCACC
>DOTA01000094.1 GCA_003513015.1 Chloroflexota bacterium | reverse complement strand
ATCCATGGCGACGCTGCCCATCCAACGATGGGTGTTATCGGGTGAATAGGTGCCCTGTTGGTAGATCGTGGCATCTGACAGGGTGGTGTTCACGGTTCCACCGCGGATTTCATACCAGCGGACGGCGTGGATGTTGGCGCTGTTATTGACGGTATGGGTCACCACCAATGATTCGTGATCACCATAATTCCGATACCACAAGTGCATCATCAAACGGTCTGCTAGGTTATCCAAACCCTGGGAGGTATCGGGCTGGGGCACTTCTGCGCCGCTGCTACCGGGGAAGTTCCAACTGAAGGTGGCGACAACCAAATCTTTCACCAGCGTGAAGGTGGAACTGCTGGGGGTTGTCCAGTTGGTTTTAAATTCCCAGACGTGCATAATATCATTGCTGCCCGACCAGTCCATATCTACGGCCATAAAGTAGTTAGGCGCACCTGTGGGTGGTAGGGTATCACCCATCAGATTGCTGGGCAGTAAACCGCCATAGTTGCTGTTGACGCCATACAAATCGAAATACTGGAATGTAGCAGTTTGCCCAGTAATCATCTTGGCGCGATCAAACACCCAAACCCCGGCCCCGCCCCAACTAGCGCCAAACTGATTGGCCGACATATAATAGCCATCGGGCCAAACGCCAATTTTGGGATAATCGTTGAATTTGGAATTGTGGACATTGAAAGTATAAAGATACCAATCGTTGGGGTTGTCGGTGGGTGTACTGGTTTTCGAAACGGCGAAGCATTCACCATAAGGGGCTGAGGGTGGATTGGTGAACTGAGTGAGCACCCAACGATTAGCGATTTGATCGTAGACCACCACCGGATCGCCGTATCCATAAGAGCGGCAGCGATCCCCAGTAGGCCAGAGGTAATTCATGCCAAAGTTGTAAAGCTGGGTTCCGGTTTTATCCCAAACTCGGATTTGGGTGCCAGCCCCTGAAGCATTGACCACCTGCACATAATGATTAGAACCAATTTGTCCATTGGTATCGGGCGGGAAAACCCCCGTTGCCGGAATGCCGTCCCAGTTTGTGATGGGTGCGGGCATACTGAAGATTCCAACATTCGTTTGCAGGGCCGCATCCGCAGATACGGGCACGGCGGCGGTGCGGGCCGTGCCGGGTAGTTCGAAAGCGTTTTGTATCAGAGGGGGTGTTGCAGTAACTTCATTGTAGAGGCTGGCGCGCGGCATTCCGGCGGTGTTGGTGGGCGCAACCGGATCGCTAACATAAGGCCCGCTGAGCTGCGTACCAACCTCAGGCTGAGATTGATCCTGGCTGGCGGCAAAGCTGGCAATTGGCTGGTTGAAAATCAGCAATAAGGCCACGAACGCAAATATCGTAAAAAATAAAATAAAGGCTGGTTTATTTTTTGTGGTCAAACGAGATAACTTCTTCATTTTATGATTTCTCCTGAGTTTTGGATAAAGATAGGTAATGCAGAACGCGCTTCCAAACAGGAAGCGCGTTCTTGATAATGCCTAGTCAATATCTAGTAGTTCAACTTCGAAAACCAGGGTAGCGTTAGGCGGGATCACGCCCCCGGCACCGCGTGCGCCATAGCCTAATTCCGGTGGGATGGTCAGTTTGCGGGTGCCCCCGATTTTCATGCCGGCGACGCCTTCATCCCAGCCTTTGATCACGCGTCCGCCCCCCAGGGGGAAGACAAAAGCCTGGTTCCGATCTTTGGATGAATCGAACTTGGTTCCATTGGTCAGCCAACCTGTGTAATGCACGCTGACGGTGTCGCCAGCTTTGGCTTCCTGGCCTGCACCTACGAGAGTATCTTCATATTGCAAACCCGATGCGGTTGTGGTCATGCGTTAATCTCCTTGTGTAATTCTTGAAATGGACGCTACATTTTACCACCGCGGGCGTGCGAATTCGCGCTATAATGCAGCCGGAATTGACCGGAGGATTTTATGAGTTTTTTGAAAAAATTAAAATCAGCTTTCAGTGCGCCGTCTTCAAGCGATAAACGCATTCTGTGGTTGTACGTGCAGTGCGATAAATGTGATGAGGTCTTACGGGGGCGAGTGGATTTGTATAATGATCTCAGTGCTCAATTCAACGAATCCACCGAAGGGCATTTTTGCCGCAAAGTACTCATCGGCAGCCAGCGTTGTTATCGCCCCATCGAGATTGAACTGACTTTTGATAAAAACAGGAAGCTAACTGACCGGAAAATCAAGGGTGGAAAATTTGTAACTGAGGCTGATTATTTCGTGGAAAAATCTGAGAGATGAGAGATTACCCGTTTAACGGGATCACTCACGTTGCGGGGTTCGCCGTTCCTTTTGGGGGAGCGGGTGAACCCCTATTTATTAGTGATTCTGCCAAATGTGGAAATCCTTCAACCCCGAATCCCCAATAAATTCTTTCAAAATTGAGTTGTTGGGCACCAAACTGTCATCCATTGGCAAGAACCATTCCAAAAAGGTCAACAAACGTTTGGCTTCGATATGCTCGGGTGTGCCAAAGGGAACTTGCCGCAGCAACGGTTCGGCGAATGGCTTGAGGGCCGATAATTCGTAGACCAGAGCCGAGTTGAACATCACATTGGCATTTTCCTGGTAGGGGAAGATATAACGTTTTTCGCCGCGGCGCACCGATTCCCAGCGCCCGATGGTATCTTGTGCGCTGTAACCGCGCTCACGGGCATCGCGCACGATGCGCCGGATCAGGCGTGTATCGGTGGTAGAGACGCGGTTGTGGCGGTCGAGGTTGAGTTGTGTTAGAGCCGAAATGTAGATGCGAAAGGTTTTATCGGTGGGGATGTCGGGGATCAGTTCCGGATTTAACCCGTGAATGCCTTCCAAGATGACGATTTGCCCGGGATGCAGTTGAATGATTTGCCCCGGTTCACTTTTTCCGCTTTTGAAATCATAACGGGGCAATTGGACGGTTTGCCAGGTGCTGAGAGCCTGCAAATCTTTCCCAAGTTTAGCGGTGTTGAGCGCCTTGATCGATTCGAAATCATATTCGCCGTTTTCATCCCGCGGGGTCAGGTCACGGTTGACAAAATAGTTATCCATTTCGATGGGGTATGGCGAGATGCCCCGTGCCAGCAGTTGGATTGCCAACCGTTTCGAGAAAGTGGTTTTGCCGGAAGATGAAGGCCCGGCAATCAAAATTACACGCAATTGATCGGCATGATCGGCGATTTGCCGGGCGATTTCGGCGATACGTTGTTCGTGCAAGGCTTCGGAGATCAACACAATTTCGCGATGCCGCCCTTCTGCAATAGCATCGTTAAGCGCGCCTACACTGTCGATTCCCATGCGTTGCAGCCAGGCTCCATATTGATGGAATGTGGAGAGCAAGGTGGGATAATCGGGCAAGGGCAATAATTCAGTGGGGTTGTGGCGGCGCGGAAACCGCAGGGTGAATCCCTCACCTGTGGGGATCAGCTTAAACCATTTTAAGTAACTGCTGGAGGGCACCATATAGCCGTGGTGATAATCCCGATGTTCCCCCAGTTTGTAAAGCACCAGATATTCCTTTTTGCGATGGCGCAACAGCCGGACTTTGTCAGTGTAACCGAGTGCCTCAAAATAGGCGATAGCCTCCTGGATTGGAACCTCGTTGCGCGTAAAAGGCAAATCTTCGACCACGATTTGCTGCATCCGCTCCTCAAGTTCTGTCAGTTCTTCGGACGAGAGCGGCGCGTGATCGCTCACTTGGCAATAATACCCGCCCGAAGAAACCGAGTGATCTACCGTCAGAAATGCGTCCGGGTGGAGTTCATGGAAGGCGCTTTCCAGCAAAAAGGTCAATGAGCGGCGATAAAATCGCATGCCATCGGCATCACCCATCGTTACCAGGCGCACGTTGGCATCCATTTGTAGTTTATAGGTCAGCTCGCGCAGTTGATCGTTGACTACCGCCCCCACAATTGGATCAGTTTCATGATCTGGCAGGATATTGAGAAACTCGACAATGGCTGCGCCACGCGGCCCGGAGATAACTTGCCCACCCGGTAAATGGATTTCAACGCTGGGCCGGGGAGAAACAAACTGGATTGTGGGTGATTCCGTCATTTTAAATTTCGCCTTCTCTCTGAAATTGGGAATTCATTTTATCACCAGCCCCGCTCGTTGTGAAAAAGCTGTTGTGACAATAAAAAAGATGGAACTATTTCGAAAGGTGACAAACATCACTTGCAAATATAAGGCTTGTTTATAATAATTGTTACGAAATGCTTATTATTGTCAAATAAAATGGATTTTTTAGTCACGTATTCACTTTGCATAGTCTATATATTCGGGAGAATTTCTAGTGTTTAATGTCAATGATCTCATTGTTTTTTTGGAGGCGGCGGAATGCGGCAGTTTTAGCGAGGCAGGACGCAATTTACACCTTTCGCAACCAGCCATCAGCCAAAAAATCGATAGTTTGCAAAAGCATTTTGGCACAAAACTATTTGTGCGCCATGGACGCTCGATGCGCCTGACCGAGGCCGGGCAAGCCCTCAAACCGATGGCGAAAGAACTACTCGGTTTTGCCCACCGCTTAGAAGAAACCATGGTTTCTTTACAGGGCGAAGTGGTTGGTGAAATGACCATTGGGTGTTCAACTGCCTCCGGGAAATATCTTTTACCCGGTTTGATTGCCACCTTTCGACATCGCTATCCGATGGTGCGAATCAATGTTCAGGTGAGCAGCCGAAAATCTGTGCTCGAAAAATTAGCCACTGGTGATTTAACTTTGGGCATTTCCAGTAAAAGAATTGATCAGCGCGATCTGGAATATCGCGATTTTTTCACCGATGATGTGATTTTAATTGTGCCATCCAATCATCGTTGGGCCACGTATGCGCGCATTTACCCGGATGATTTATTGGACGAACCGATTATTTTGCGGGAAGAGGTGGCCGGCACCCGTGAGGTTTTATTCGATGCTTTACGGCGACGCGACATTTTCCCTGAAATGCTCAATGTCGCGATGGAATTAGGCAATGCCGAAGCGATTGTGATGGCCGTGGAAGAAGGTATTGGGGTTGCCTTTGTCTCCCGCTTGGCTGCAGCGCGCGCACTAGAAATGGGGCATATCAAAGAAGTCGAGATCGATGGCATGGCCTTGCAGCGCAGTATCTCTTTAGCGCGCAATACCCGCATCCCGCCCACGCGAGCGCAATTGGAATTTTGGGAGTTTATTCACTCTCAAACGGCCCAAGATAAATTATTGGGGAAGTTAGCATCTGTGGAAAATTGCGAGGTAAGTTACTGATAATGTTAGCCCTGAAAGGGCATAAAAAGGCCGAGCGCTGATGAAAGCACTCGGCCTTTTTTGTTTATGCTTTTGTCCGCCTTATTCCGGTAGCTCTTCCGGGATCCAGCAGCACAAGACCAAATCACGGGCTGCTCTGACCTCGTCCAGCCGCCCAAAGGGGGTGTTATGCGGGGCAGATTTCAATAATTCGGGGTTTTCGCGTGCTTCAGCCGCAATTTGGATCAGCACCTCGGCAAAAGCATCCAGGGTTTCTTTGCTTTCCGTTTCCGTGGGTTCGATCATCAAGGCTTCGGGCACAATCAGCGGGAAGTAGTTGGT
>DOTA01000324.1 GCA_003513015.1 Chloroflexota bacterium | reverse complement strand
ATGAGCCTGGTCGGGCCGCGCCCCGAAATCCCTGCCCTGGTCGAAAAATACGAACTTTGGCAGCGCAAACGCTTCGTTGTTCCCCAGGGCATCACCGGCTGGTGGCAAGTCAATGGCCGCAGCGACAAACCCATGCACCTGCACACCGAAGATGATATCTACTATATCCAAAACTACTCGATCTTCTTAGACATCTTCATCATCCTTAAAACCATTTGGATTGTGCTCAAAGGCAACGGGGCGTATTAATCCTGAGGGATGCTATGCCAGATGAATTGAGCACCAGGTTGGAATTTCAGGTGATCCCAACCATTGCAGGTATCCCCAGCCCATTGATAACGCCGCTCACCCCTGCCCGGTGGTAAAATTCAAGTGGGATAACCATCATGTCCGAGACGATGCTGCTCAACAATCGTTACCAACTCGAAAGCCACCTGGGAAGCGGTGGCATGGCGACGGTTTACCGCGCCAAAGATTTGATGCTCGAACGCCCGGTCGCCATCAAAATTCTGCGGGCAGATTATTCGGAGGATCCCGCCTTCCGCGAGCGCTTCCGGCAAGAGGCCAAAGCCGCCGCCAACCTGTCACATCCGAACATCGTCACTGTGCATGATTTTGGGCTGGATCAAGAGCGGCTCTTCATTGTGATGGAAAACGTGCCCGGTTACACCCTTAAAGAGTTGATCGATAAACGCGGCCGCTTCACCACCGAGCAAGCCATCCCACTGATCGTGCAGGCCTGCGCTGGAATCGGATACGCCCACCGGGCTGGGCTGGTGCACTGTGATGTCAAGCCCCATAACATGCTGGTAACGCCCGACCAGCGCCTGAAAGTCACCGATTTTGGCATCGCCCGCGCCCTGGCTTCCATCCAGCCCGATGAACGCAGCGAAGTGGTTTGGGGTTCGCCCCAATATTTTTCGCCTGAACAAGCTGNNCTTAGCCCCGAATTAGAACGCATCATTCTCAAGGTTCTCGCCAAAGAACCCTCTGCCCGCTATCGTACGGCTGACCAATTAGGGCGTGTGCTGATCACCTTTGCTGAAAATCCAGCGCCCGCAGCCACCGTGAGTACCGCGCCCGCTCGTGAAAAAGAGTTATCACGCACAAAACCACCGGTTCAGCCGCGACCCCAACCGCAATTACAGCCGCAGCCCCGCCCACAGCCACAAACGGCCGTACCTCCGATAGTTTCTGCGCCCAAAAGCAACAGCCAGATCGATTGGATTACGACCGGGTTAGGATTGGCCGCGGTATTGGCCGTGGGTGGCTTGATGCCCTTTCTCTTGTGGGTTTATTACACCATCAACCGTTTGCGCTGAGCCTTGCCAATCGCTTGCTAGACGGGTATGATACAGCCCGTTTTGCAGCTAATCCGAAAGGAAATTGCGTGACCCAAAGCTATTTCATCGCTCCCTCGATTCTCTCTGCTGATTTCTCCCGCTTGGGAGAAGAGATCGCGCGGATTGAGAACGCAGGTGCCGATTGGGTACACGTTGACATCATGGATGGGCATTTCGTCCCCAATATGTCGATGGGGCGCAAAGCGCTCGAAGCCTGCAAACAAGTGACTCGTCTGCCCCTGGATGTTCATTTAATGGTGGAGGCCCCTGAGAACTTCATCGAGTGGTATGCCGAATCGGGTGCCAGCCATCTAACGGTGCATATCGAAGCTACGCCGAACATCCACCGGGTTTTGCAGCGGATCCGCGAGCTGGGCTGTGAGGTGGGGATCGCCCTCAACCCCGGCACGCCGGCCTGCGCCTTGGATGCGGTTTTGCAGATGGTTGATCTGGTGCTGGTGATGACGGTAAACCCCGGGTTTGGCGCTCAAACATTTATACCGGAAACCCTTCCAAAAATCCGGGAGATTCGCCAAAAATTAGATCGGGATAATCCTCAGGCTTTGATCCAAGTCGATGGTGGAATTTCATCCAAAACCATTGATCAGGTAATTGAAGCGGGCGCGCAGGTTTTTGTGGCTGGCAATGCCATTTTCAATCACCCCGCTGGCCCGGCGGCGGGTATGTCGGCTTTGAAAGCACATTTCCCCGTTTAAATATTTATGGGCTTTGACCAGCGAAATTCGTTAGTCAAAGCCCATAAACTGGTTGCTTAAAAATCCAAAAACTATTCTGCGCTTTTCACCATCGTGCGGATGCAGCGGGTGCACAGGGTTTTGTGGACTTTCTTTCCGCCTTCCAAAACCGTCACCTTTTGCAAGTTGGCTTTGAATTCCCGGCGAGTCGATTTCTTCGACCAGGGCACGTTACGCCCAAAGGTAGTTTTCTTTCCACAACTATCGCAAACTGCCATCGTACCAGTTCCTTTCAAACTTTATTCTTGTAGCCCGTTTAATAGCCGGGCAATATTACCACAGTTCGTATCCATCATCAAGTAAAATGGTTAATCTCTTGCAGAAGAGCTTTCATCTCAAACAGAGGTCAACATGACAAACGAAACAACCCAACTTGGAAGCATTCACGTTTCACCCAAGGCCGTTGCTACCATTGCCTTTCAAGCAGCCTTGCAATCGTATGGAGTGGTGGGCATGGCTGCCAAAAATATGGTCGACGGCCTGGCAAACGCCATCGCCAAAGATCCAACCCACGGTGTCGAGGTGCATTACGATGGTCAGTATATCAATATTGATTTGTATATCATCATTGAATATGGCACGCGCATCAAATCAGTTGCGGCCAGTGTAGCGAACACAGTGCGCTACCATGTAGAAAAAGCCATGGGTCTGCCGATTAACGAGATCAACGTGCATGTACAAGGTTTGCGAATCAGCAACCTGGATTAAAGACCAGCTCATCCGGCATTTTATTGTGAGCGCGCCGGAGGACAAATCACTTTTTAGAGATTACAGGAGTATATTTGCATGAGCAAAGAAACCACCCCCGTCCAGGCATCGCCAACGCGCAAACCCATTAATGGTTTACAGTTAAAAGAGCTCGCCTCCGCCAGCCTGACATGGCTGCGCACCAACCAGCAAACCGTGAATGCGCTCAATGTTTTTCCGGTTCCTGATGGCGATACCGGCACCAACATGGTGCTGACCATGCAATCCGCGGTGGATGAGATTGCCAACTCTCCCGAGTTGCATGTAGGGAAGATGGCACATGCCCTGGCGCATGGCGCTTTGATGGGTGCACGCGGTAATTCTGGGGTGATCCTATCTCAGTTATGGCGCGGATTTTCGCGTGCCCTGGATGGGCAGGCTGTTTTGGATGCCCCTTCCCTGGCGCGTGCTTTTGATGAAGCTCGCCTCACCGCTTATAAAGGTGTTGTGCGACCCGTAGAGGGCACCATTCTGACGGTCGCCAAGGATATGGCGCTCGCTGCACAATCAGCCATTGAAAAAACCCAAGACCCTTATGAACTTCTCGAAATTGTGGTCAAAGCCGCAGATGTATCGGTACAGCATACCCCTGAACTGTTGAAGGTTTTAAAAGAAGCCGGGGTGGTCGATTCGGGCGGAAAAGGCTTGTTTTTCATCATCGAAGGCATGCTGCGCTATCTACAAGGCCTGCCATTGGATGTGGCCCTCACCACAATTCAACCCCTGGCGGCGATGCAAATGGATCAATCTTGGGATGTAATCGAACCTGGGCAGGATTTCGAAGTGGTCGTGGATTTTCGGCCCCACACGCCCCTTGATCTCCAAAGTTTTTACTATGAACTTGAAAAAATCGGCACATCCATTCAGGTCGGTGAAGGCGATGGCATCTACCGCATGCACATCCACGTACCCACTGAGAGCCGCTACGAACCTATTGATTACACCATGACCCTGGGAACCATCACTAAGGTCCACATGGAAAACCTGCTGGCCCAAATGGAAGAAATCGAACAGGCCAAAAAATCGAGTTGGAATCTCAACCCGGTGGAACCAGGCCAGATTGCGGTGGTAACCGTAGCCCCCGGCGCGGGGATTGCGCGGGTTTTCGCCAGTTTGGGCGTGGCTGCTATCGTGGAAGGCGGGCAGACCATGAATCCCAGCACGCAAGAAATCATCAACGCCTTCGAAAATTTACCCACCGATAAAGTTATCATCTTGCCCAATAACAAGAATATTTTTATGGCTGCTGAAGCCGCCAAAGGCGTGACCGTTAAAAATGTAGCCGTAATCCCCTGCCGCACCGTACCGCAAGGGCTGGCCGCCATGCTGCGCCTGATCCCGGATGGTGATTTCGACAGCGTTGTCGAAGATATGATCAGCGCCATCAATGATGTGGAAACCGGCGAAGTCACCATCGCGACCCGCAGCGTTGAAATCGATGGTGTGCAAGTCAAAGAAGGGGAAATCATCGTGCTGCATAACGGCAAACTGGTGCTCTCCACCGACACGCTCGAAAAAGCCTGTCTGGGTTTGATGGAAATCGCTCACGCTGAATATTTTGAATTGGTCACCCTCTTCTCAGGGGCCGACACGCCCCAGCCTGAGGTTATCCGCATCGCCGATGCCATCCGCAGCACCTACCCGGAACTCGAAGTGGAAGTGCAAGAAGGTGGTCAACCGCACTACCAATTCATTATTTCCATCGAGTGAAACTGCAATTTGGATTGACAGAAAGCAAATCAAATAATTACNNTAAGCGTTTGCTAGATGAAACCAAACCCTATGAAAACTGCCATAGTTACCGACAGCACCGCCGATCTTCCCATAGATTTGGCTACCCAACTCAACATCCATGTTGTGCCAGCCATCGTGATTATCGAAGGCCAAAGCTACGAAGATGGGCAAGGCCTCAGCCGCAAGTTATTTTATGAACAATTGCCCGATATGCAGCAAATGCCCACCACCGCCTCTCCCTCCGCAGGCACTTTTGAAGATCTCTACCGCCAATTGCTCGATCAAGGGGCCGAAAACATTATCTCGATCCACGTCGCCAGCCGGCTTAGCGGCATCTACAATACAGCCCATTTGGCCGCCCTAGCCTTTGGGGATCGCGTGCAAGTGGTCGACAGCCAATCGCTCACCTTGGGGATCGGTTTTCAAGCCATCGCCGCCGCCGAAGCCGCCGCCCAAAACCTCCCTCCAACTCAAATCCTGCAACAAATCGAAAATCTGCGCCAACACACCCGCCTAATCGCCATGCTTGATACGCTCACATANNGAACGCCTGGCCATTTTGCACTCCAACGCGCCTGAAGATGCCCAAAACTTCCTGGAGAGCCTCGATACGATCCCTACCGACCCCCTCATCATCAACATCACCACCGTCATCGGCACGCATGTGGGGCCAAATGCTTTGGGCTTTACAGCAGTTGTGCGGTAAACTGGTAAAATAGGCCCAATGAAACCTTCCATCGAAAAACTCCAAAAATTTTTCCGGCTCGAAGCCGACCGCAATTATGATAATAAAGCCGTTATGGGCGGGTTACAAGGCATGTTAGAAAGCTGGGAACTCGAAGCCCGCGCCGACCAGGTATCCGAAGATCTAATCCAGGCGGTTGTCATCCGTTTACGGGATTATCAACGATTAAGTGAAACCTCCCGCAAAGAAACCCTGCACGGAATCTGGTCCCGCGTCCAAAGGGAGAGCGGCGTACCTGAACCGGAGAAGGCTCTCGCACCCCCAGAGACACCCCGTCCCCAGATTAAACCCGAGCCCCCCGCCCAAGTTGAGGAGATTCCCGCACCTCAACAACCCTCCGAACCCGAAGACACCCCTATTGATGATCTCGAAGACGAAGAAATCCTTGATTCCTTCGATGAAGAAGAAACACTATCCATAACGGAGTCACCCCAAAAATCCCCGCGGGGCACTCGTCCTGAGGGGCCGACCGCGGCCCTCAACGCTAGTGTCACGGTTTTGCCGCGCCTCGGCGAACGCAAAGCCAAAACCCTCGAAAAAGTCGGCATCTTCACCCTGGGCGATATGCTCTATTATTTCCCCCGCCGCTATGATGATTACAGCCAACTCACGCCCATCAACCGCCTGCAATACAACCAAAAAACCACAGTGATCGGCACAGTGCAAAGTGTGAGCAGCCGCAAAATTCGCAATGGGCGCATCACAATGGTTGAAGCGATCATCAGCGATGGCACCGCCGCCCTGCGAGTGACCTGGTTCAACCAGCCCTGGATCACCACCAAACTCAAGAGTGGCATGCAAATTGTGCTTTCGGGCAAGGTGGAACAATATTTGGGCCGTGCGACCATCAACGGCCCCGAATGGGAAATGCTCGACCGCAAAACCCTGCACACCAACCGGATCGTGCCAATTTATGCGCTCACCGCCAACATTACCCAACGCTGGCTGCGCAGCCAGATGCACCAGGTGGTTAGCTATTGGGCGCCGCGCGTACCAGACCCGTTGCCCGAAAGCGTGCTTGACAGCGCCGATCTGATCGACCTGAACGAGGCTCTGTTGCAAGCGCACTTCCCTGATTCTTTGGAGGCCTTGCAGGCCGCCCGCCACCGCCTGGCCTTCGATGAAATTTTCTTGCTGCAAATTGGGGTCATCCGGCAAAAGCAGGCCTGGCAAGACCGTGATGGCCACATTTTCGAGATGCCCGAGGGCTGGCTGGCAGCACAATTAGGCCAACTGCCTTTCCAACTCACCGCAGCGCAGCAGCGCGCCCTGGAAGATGTGCGCGGCGATCTGGCTTCGGGGCACCCCATGAACCGTTTGCTGCAAGGAGATGTCGGCTCCGGTAAAACCGTGATTGCTGCGCTAGCGGCTGCCATGGTCAC
Source organism: Chloroflexota bacterium (assembly GCA_003513015.1). Lineage (GTDB taxonomy): Bacteria > Chloroflexota > Anaerolineae > Anaerolineales > UBA11858 > UBA11858. The sequence goes on along the minus strand of DOTA01000324.1, from coordinate 7,041 downwards.
CCAGGCGGGTACGCAAGCCGCGCTGATGGCCCCTACCAGCATTTTGGCCGAACAGCACTACAAAAGTTTATTGAAGATGCTTACCGGTGAGGGGCGCGATCTAGGGGCTGAGCAAATCCGCCTGATGGTGGGAGCCACCCCCGAAGCTGAGAAAGCGGAAATCCGCGCGGGCCTGGAAACGGGCGAAATCAAAATTATCATCGGTACCCACGCCCTCATCGAAGACCCGGTAAACTTTGCCGATCTGGAATTGGCGATCATTGACGAGCAGCATCGTTTCGGCGTTGAGCAGCGTTCAGCATTGCGCTCGAAGGGCAGCAATCCGCACTTGTTGGTGATGACGGCCACACCCATCCCGCGCTCGCTGGCACTTTCGCTTTACGGTGATCTGGACCTTTCCGTTATCGACGAGTTGCCGCCGGGGCGTCAAATCATCGATACGCATGTGATCACGCCGCGCGAGCGCGAGCGGGCTTACCGCCTAATTCGCACGCAAATTGAAACGGGGCGGCAGGCCTTCATTATTTACCCACTTGTGGAAGAAAGCGAAAAAAGCGAGGAAAAAGCCGCTGTGGAAGAACAAGCCCGGCTGCAAAAAGAGATTTTCCCGGAACTCAAAATTGGGCTGCTGCATGGACGGATGCGCCCAGCCGATAAAGAGGATGTTATGACGCGCTTCCGGGATGGTGAATACCAGGTTTTGGTATCCACCTCGGTGGTAGAAGTGGGCGTGGATGTGCCTAACGCCACGGTGATGCTAATCGAAGGCGCACACCGCTTTGGTTTGGCTCAACTTCACCAGTTCCGCGGGCGGGTGGGGCGCGGCGAGGCCAAGTCGTATTGCCTGCTGATCCCCGGCAATGAAGAGGCCGTTGATAATGAGCGCTTGCAAGCGATGGAAGCCAGCAACGATGGTTTTGTGCTGGCAGAGCGCGATCTCGAACAGCGCGGCCCCGGCGATTTTCTGGGCACGCGCCAATCTGGGTATGCGGAATTAAAGATGGCGAAATTAACCGATGTCAAATTGATCGAAAAAGCCCGCCGCGAGGCCATAGCCTTGTTTGAGATTGATCCAGATTTAAGCCAGCCCGAACATGAACTCTTGGGTGAAGCGCTGGAGCGCTTCTGGAACCCCCATCAAGGAGATATTAGCTGATGGTGCGCGCCATTTTTCCGGGTACATTCGATCCGATCCATTACGGGCATATCGACATTGCTTGCCGGGCGGTACGCGTTTTCGATGAAGTTATCGTGGCCGTTTACGACCGGCCCCTAAAATCGCTGCTCTTCACCCCAGATAAAAGGATTGCACTGGCAAAGCGAGCCTTTGAAGACGAAAAAAAAATTCGAGTAATGGGCTATGACGGTTTGACGGTCGATTTTTGCCACGAAGTTGGCGCTAAGATAATCGTACGCGGTTTGCGGGTTTTCTCAGATTTCGAGTATGAATTCCGCATGGCATTGGCAAATCACCGTTTGGCACCCGATTTGGATATGATGGCCTTTATGACCCACGAGGAGCATACCTTCCTCTCCAGCAGTACCGTGAAAGAAATTGCGGCCCTGAATGGGAACGTGACCAGCATGGTGCCGCCTTTTGTGAATGAAGCCCTCAAAGAACAATACGGAACCCCGGATGAATCTTGACTTTTTGAAACCATCCGTGTAACCTTGAAACAATCTAAAGACTCAAGTTTGGCACAACACAACAAGTACAGTTTGCCAAACAAAGAGAAAATTGCAACTTAATTCAGCGTTTTGCGTATAAACCTTTGTGCCTCTAAGGGAGACGCCCTATGGACATTCTGCATCTGGTAGACCGATTGGAAGAACTTTTTAACGAAAGCCGCCCGATTCCGTTCACACACAGTGTGATCGTGGATGAAGATCGCATGTTGGATCTAATTGATCAAATGCGCGTGGCTATCCCTGATGAGGTCAAAAAAGCACAACAGGTACTTTCACAACGCGATCGCGTCTTAGCACAAGCACAGGAAGAAGCCAACCGCACGCTCTCTCTGGCGCGCGAAAAGAGCGAAGGGATGGTAGAACAAAGCGCCATCGTGGAAGCGGCGCACCTCCGTGCGAAAGAGATCGAACAAGAAGCGCAGAACGAAGCCCAAAAGACCCGACGAGAAGCGGATGATTATGTCATTCAAACGCTCTCACGCTTAGAGATGCAGCTTGAACGCTCGCTCACGCAGGCCCGGAACGGCATTCTGACTCTCAGGCATGTTAGTGGAACACCTGAAGGATTCACCAATCAACCTCCAGATGAAGGCGAAGAACCGGAAATAAAAAAAACCAAATAACCATCGCCCCCCAAACTGGGGGGCGATATAATTCTACAAAATCCCCAAATATTCACAAATCTCCATGAGCCATCAAGCACCCCAAATCGTGAAGAACGCCCACATCCAGGCAGAAAGCTTTTTCATGAAATCGAAACGATTCGTGACTGCCTTACGCCTCGGCTGGATCGTTTTGGCAGTGGTCACCATCGGATTATATGTATTCGCCTTGCCACACGAATTTGCCCAATTAAGCCAGGTTACTTCTGGTATGGCCTTGAGTTATGGGCAAATGGAGTTTTCGCTCAACCTGTATGCGGGTTACATTGTCATCGTCCAGGTCATCACCGTGGCCGTATTCATTTTCACGGCGATCATCATTTTTTGGTCTGGGTCCGATAACCGCATGACGATCCTGGTATCCATCGGACTGCTGACTTTTGGGGCAATGGCTTTCCCCACCCTAGATGCCCTGGTTGCTGCTCACCCTCAAATTGAAATCCCTGTTTTAGTAATCCGCGCCATCGGGTTAGGCTCAGCCCTTTTAGTATTCTACCTCTTCCCTGATGGGCGTTTCACCCCCTCTTGGGCACGTATCCTGGCCTATCTTTGGGTGGGATGGACAATTGCCTGGTTTATTCTCCCATCCACCCTGGAAATAAACCCTGAAACTTGGCCGATCATTGTCCGCTCGTTGTATTCCCTTTTGATGCGCGCCCAGCCCGATGTAATTGTTGATCTCTATAACAATATCCGCGTTTACAGTATGGCCACGCTACTGGTGATCTGGTTTGGCAGCGGCGTTTATGCGCAAATTTTCCGCTATAAGCATGTATCCACCGCCCCACAGCAACAGCAAACCAAATGGGTGGTTTTCGGTTTGAGCGCCGCGGTGGTTGGATACGTGATGGTTTATTTGTTGTTCGGCCCCTCAACTGAACTTAGCAATGATACCGTGGGCATTATTATATCTCTCTCACGTACCACTTTGTTGAGCATCTGTTATGTGCTGGTGCCAATCACCCTAGCAATTTCGATCTTGCGCTTCCAACTTTGGGATGTAGATTTCCTGATCAATCAGACACTTGTATATGGCGGGCTGACTGCCCTGGTGGGGCTTTTCTATATCGGCGATGTGATCTTGCTGCAAGCCATCTTCCGCGCCATCACCGGAGATACATCGGATATCGCCATCGTCATTAGCACGCTGATTTTGGCAGGTTTGTTTCAACCGCTCCGCAAGCGCATCCAATCTTTTGTGGATCGCTTATTCTTCCGCGAAAAAGTTGATTTTCGCCAGGCTTTCACCGATTTTTCGTTGGAAATCCGCACCATCATTGATCTGCCCGAATTGCTCCGTGTGTTGACCGAACGCGTCACCCGACTATTGCACATCCGGCATGGAGCTGTGTATTTGTATGAAGATGGCAACTTCCACTTGAGCGAATCCATTAACTTGAGCCGCACAGATGCCGCCAAACTGCCACTCAACGCCGCCGGATTGCAACGCTTACGCAATAGTTCCGCGGTATTGAATCCAGATGACCCGATATTCCCCATTTTGGTGCCCTTGATGGCCCCGCGGGCAGCCGAAAATCAGTTTATCGGCATCCTGGCATTGGGACCGCGTCTCTCTGGGCAAACCTACGCCCGTGAAGACCGCGCCTTGCTCTACAGTTTGGTCGATCAGGCCGGCACCGCCATCCACGTAGCCCAACTCATCCAAGATAAGCAGGCTGAAATCCAACGCCGCGAAGAAGCCGAACGCAACCTGGAAATCTATCGCAATTCACCCGTGGGCAAAGCCGAAGTTCTGGCAGAGATTGTCAGCCGATACCCGGCCTTTGCCCTAGTGGTGTTTCATTCGCTGGCACAAATGGCAGGCACCAGCAGCGAAGCCGCTGCCATTCTCGATAACCTGCCCCAAGCCCTGGAGCGCATGAACTCGGAAACCCTGACCAATCTGGCGCGCGCTGTGGCATACATTTATAACAGTCAGTGGACACCAGAATTGTTGATCGTTGGCCTGCGCAGCATCACTACCACGATAAAAGAACAGCCGGAGCGCTTTATTAGCGGGCCAATGATTTTCGTAATTTATAGCCTCTTCCAGCGCGCCATCAATGCCAACTCTATCCCCCAAATTATCGAAGTGGGCGAAGACCCCGATTGGCAGTGCATGCTCCAGGATGAAGAAGATTTCGACGCCCAACAATGGAGTCAAATCCCCGGAGAAATCAAACCTTATCTAGTGTTAGAAGACAGCAACGCTACCGGACAACAAGCCACAGAAGCCATCCCGGCGATCATTGGTGCGCTAAGCGCTTTTGAGCGCGTCGACAACTCGCGCGACAAATTGGCCTACCTGGCCTCTGCCCTCGAAAAACTCCGGCACGTCGAATATCTGGCGCGCACCAGCCCTAGTTCGCCCGACCGCCCCATCGTACAGCAGATTGCCGAAAGCTGGATGTCCGTGATCACCAGCGCCATGACCGATCTGCAAACCAGCGCCCGCCTGGTATGCCAATTACTCACCCGCAATACCTGGCGCAACGATGTGATCTCGCTGGTGCTCAGTTTGCGCAATGAAGGGCGCGGTTCAGCCCTAAACCTTCAGGTGACGCTGGCACCGGCTCCCGAATACACGCTGATTAACGCTTCCCAAACCATCGCTCGCTTAGGCCCCGGTGAGGAAACCCAGGTGCAACTCAACATCCGTCCCCGGCTCGATCAAGGGCTGGATCAACTGCGTGCCCGGTTTGTAGTGATCTTTACGGATCCGCGCGGCCCCGATCAGATCGAGAATTTCGCGGATGTGGTGAAGTTGCTCTCCACAACGGGAGATTTTCAATTCATTCCCAATCCCTACGTTGTCGGAACCCCTCTGCAAACCGGTTCGCCGCTCTTCTTCGGGCGCGCCGATGTCATCGAATATATCCAACAAAATCTGGCGGCTTCTCATCGTAATAATCTAGTGTTGATCGGGCAGCGCCGCACCGGCAAGACCTCCCTGCTCAAACAACTCCCGGCCAAATTGGGGGATGAATACCTGCCGGTTTATTTGGATGGTCAATCCCTGGGGTTGGATCCCGGCTTGGCGAATTTTTTCCTGAATTTGGCAACGGAGATCGCCTTCGCCCTGGAGGATCGCGAATTTTTTGTGGATATTCCTGAATCCAAAGATTTTTCCGAAAGCCCAGCCTCGGCCTTTGAGAAAATCTTTTTACCCAAAGTGCGCAGCGAAATTGGGGAGCGCCACCTGCTGATTCTGCTGGACGAATTCGAAGAATTGGAGGCCGCTATCCAACGCGGCAACTTCGACTCCTCGGTTTTGGGATTCCTGCGCCATTTGATCCAGCACACCGATAATTTGAGCGTGATTTTTTGTGGCACACACCGCATCGAAGAATTGGCCGCCGATTACTGGAATGTGCTTTTCAACATCAGCTTGTACCACTCGATTGGTTTGTTGGAGAAAGCCGAGGCCGCGCGGCTGATTTGCGACCCGGTGAGCGAATTTGGCATGCGTTATGATGATCTGGCATTGGATAAAATGTGGCGCGTGACCGCGGGGCATCCCTACTTTTTGCAGTTGCTCTGCCATAGCCTGGTAAACTGGCACAACAAAACCGAGCGCAATTATGTGACCATTTCGGATGTCAATGGCGCACTGGATGAAATTTTGGCCTCCGGCGAAGCGCACTTTGTATATTTGTGGACGGAGGCTACCCCGGTGGAACGCCTGGTGCTGACCACCCTGAGCCGGATGGCCCCCCTCACCGGGCACGCCTCTCCGGTTCAGATCATCGACTATCTTGAAGAGCGCGGCGTGAGTGTAGAACGTCATAAAGTCCATGAGGCCCTGCACCGTCTCGCCCTGCGAGAAGTGCTCACCTCCCATGAAGACCTCGAAAGCGGCCTGGGCGAAACCTATCATTGGAAGTTAGGCTTGCTCGGTTTGTGGGTTGAGAAATACAAATCCTTCAGCCGGGTGATGGATGAAGTGAAATCGAATGACTAATCACAAATCTAGTAAAGTGTACGCTGCACTTTCCAAGCAATGAGGCAAACATGAATAACCCCTACATTTCTCGCGGCCCAGTGCGCACAGCCGAAATGTATTTTGGTCGCGAGCACGAATTCAACGAAATCGCGGACTTTTTGCGCGGCAACCAATCCGTCTCGATTGTAGGGCCGCGCAAAATTGGTAAAACTTCCCTGCTGTTTCATTTGCAGCGCCCCGTCACCAAGGCAAAATACGGATTAGCGGAGGATACCCTGTTCTGCTATTTGGATTGCGAAGTCCTCGGCGATCTGGAACACGAACAGGTATTTGGCGAACTCTCCTGTGAAATGGAAGCATCCCTGGACGAGATGGGCCTGGCGGCGGAGCCGCTTTTAGCACGCGCCAGCGAAACTCCCTCCCGGCTAGCCTGGGAACGGGCCTTGCGCCGCTTGAACCAGCGCGGCTTGCGCGTGGTCTTCATCCTCGATGAATTCGAACGTCTCAGCACCAATACCCATTTAGATGTCAACTTCTTCAATGCCTTGCGCTCCGCCGCCGGGCGCTTCCAACTGGCCTTCATCACGGCCTCGGCCCACCCGCTCATCCAACTCACCTATTCGGGGCGCTCGCAAGAAATTCTCTCCAGCCCGTTTTTTAACATTTTTGCGCCACTCTTTTTGGGCCTACTCCCCGCAGACGAGGCCAAACAACTGATCCCCATTCCCCTGAAGATCTCCGAAAAAC
>DOTA01000408.1 GCA_003513015.1 Chloroflexota bacterium | reverse complement strand
GCTGTTATCTGGCATAATCTCATGCCCCCTGCGGCATTGCAAAAAGTCATGCCCCCGGCTGGGGAAAATTTACCTGGGGCGGAGAGATGAACAGCGGGAACATCAACTACCGAGGCTGCAATGCGGGAAGGGCCGCGGTCAATCCGGTAATGTCCTCTACGGAGAGATTTTTCACCGCCCGCCGCACGGGCTCGAGTTGGGGCTGGGCGCGGCCTTTGCGGGTTTCGGCCCGGAGCTGGGTGAACACGAATTCACGGGACGCCGGCTCAAAGGTCACCCCCACATCCTGGTGGGCCCAGGCCGCGCCCAGACTGTAGCGCACCTTGCGCATGCGCAGTTGGCCCACCGAAGTACAGGTGCGGGTGGAGGCGGCGCGGGAGCGGCAACGGGGAAGATTCAGCGAGTCAGCGAATCAGCGGGGGAAATCTTCCCATAACGGGATCAACTGTGACGCCGATATGCGTCCCGCATAAATTCGGCAATATTGCCAACTCGACGAAACCTCCAACGCCCTCATGCGCTCCGCGATGAATCAGATGCAACTTTCCGCGTGGACTTATCACCGGGTACTCAAGCTGGCACGTACCATCGCAAATTTAGCGGGGGAAGAGAAAATTACGCCCACGCATCTGGCTGAGGCGTTGCAGTACCGGCCCAAATTAGGGATGATATAGAAAAAACAGATATTTTGGGGTAACAATCAATCTAGAACTTTCAACACCCTGTGAGCAGCGGGATAGCCTCACATTCCATGAACACCCTCACCAAACGGAGTAGACGATGAGCAAATGTACACTCCCTTAACCGGTGTGGTGTAACGGCGACCAGCGCGCCACTGGCCGGGTGAAAATCTGCTAAAAATCCTGCACACCGCCGTTGATATCGCCGCCAATGTAGTTAGGATTGTTGCCGGGGAATTTTTACGTGCTACCACCGAGACATCTGGGCTTCAAGAAAGGCACCCGGATTATGGCCGGTTAATCTCTATTGGTCGTTTCAGCATGTGCTTGGGTGGAAAATCCGTACTGCCAACCACGATAGGGTTCCTGATCTTCGGATTTGGCTTTGCCGGAGGCAATGTACCCGATTCTCCTGCTGAATGGGGAGGTCGCTGAATGTTGGATGGCTTTATCCAAAGATAATCAGGTCCCGGTTTTCTAAAACACTACCACGGCAGGGATGATTTTCTGGCTTGGTGGGAATTTTAATCGCCTTGACAGAGCTTATATCTGAATTTATAATTAATTTGTCAAGTTGATTAATTAATTATGGAGTTTTCCCTTATGTCGCAATCAAATAATCTTTTAGGTAGCAATATCAATTTGGTGAAATCGCATAATTTGCGAGCCATCTTGCTTAGTCTTCTACATGACGGTCAGGTTTCGCGGGTAGAGCTAGCCGAAAAACTATCACTTTCCAGCACAACGATTACAAACCTGACGGCAGAACTTCTGGATCAGGGGATCATAGTGGAAGAGCACATCGAAATTACGGAAAAGAGGCGGAGCGTTGGTCGTCCTAGAAGAATGCTTCAACTCGTGCCATCTGCTCGTTTTGCAATTGGTGTACATATTGGCGTGGGGTTGTTTAGGGTAGCGGTTACCAATCTATTTGCAGAAATCCTTTTTAGTAAAATCGAAAACTTTGATTTCTCGACATCACCAGAAGAAGTGATCGCAGCTATTATTGGCGTAATTGAACATCTTCTCAAAGAAAATAATATTGATCGTGAGCGGGTGATTGGTGTAGGCGTAGGGGCCTCGGGGTTGGTAAATTACAAAAAAGGCATTAATGTTCTAGCCCCTCGGTTAGGATGGGAAAACGTCCCGATCCAACACTTGATGGAAGTTCATTTGGATTTGCCAGTCTGTGTGGATAACAACGTCCGGGCCATGGCCTTGGCTGAAGCCTTATTTGGAGTTGGTCGCGGGGTTGGAATTTTAGCTTTTGTTTATGGGAGGATTGGTGTAGGTTCTGGTATCGTCGTCAATGGTCACGTATTTCGCGGTAGTGGTGCGGGGGCCGGTGAGATTGGGCACACCACCATCATTCCACGAGGCGGCGACACCTGTACTTGTGGAAATACCGGATGCCTCGAAACATTATTATCTGAGCCGATTTGGATTCGCGAAGCCGAAAATTTGGCGGAAGAATATCCCAACAGTTTGATCGCCGCCTATTTAAATGAAAATGATGAACGTTCCACCATCGAGAAGATTTTTGCCGCAGCAAGAAATGGGGATGAGCATATTCAACAATTCATCGAAGATCGATCGTGCTACCTGGGGATTGCACTGGCGAATTTGGTGAACGTTCTCAATCCAGAATTGATCATATTGGGTGGAATGTTCGCCCAAGGCAGCGACTTAATTGCTCCAATTGCTGAAGCGAAAATGAGAGAAGCTGCTTTCGCCGGTTTAGGACAGACTGTTCAGCTTGAAACAACTAGTTTTGGCTGGCGGGCTGGGATCACCGGGGCTGCCGCCCTGGCGCTGACTACATTTTTCTACCAACAAACTGAAACTATCTAATGAAACCACCACGTATTGCATTTTTACCGATCGCAAGAACTACCTTTGATATCGAACTGGCCAAACAGGTTACGAATATTGCGTGGAGCCACCTATCTCAATTACCCATTAACCTGGATGGTACGATAGATTTAATTACAGACCTGGAATCAGTGCAAATTTTTGCCCAATCAATATCGGATTCGCCCCCGGATTTACTACTTATATTTCAGGCTACCTTTGCAGATAGCAGCATGGTCATGAATTTGGTTGAAAAGGTCAACGCCCCGATTCTGTTATGGGCCATCCCAGAAGATCACACCGGTGGACGCCTGCGGCTCAATTCTTTATGTGGCATTAATTTGGCTGGACACGCCCTAACTCGTGCCGGAATTAATTATGAGTATATCTTTGCCCCTCCAGATGATCCGGCCGTATTAAATAAAGTGAGCACGCTGGCAAAAGCTGGCTTTGTAAAAAATTATCTCCGACAAGCTTCCTTGGGCCGTGTGGGTGAGAACCCTGATGGATTTGAAACTTGTTTATTGGATACCGAGCGGATTCGAGAAATTTTCGGTCTTAAAGTTGAACAATTTGACCTGAAGGGGGATCTCTTCCCGCTGGCTAGAGAAATTGAATCCGACCGCATTGATCGAATCCGGTTGAATCTCAATCAAAAAGTAACAGGGTTGGATGATCTCGATCCGACGCCTACACGCGGCACTTTGAGCGTGTACGCTGCATTGCAGCAACTGTCTCAGCAACGCAAAATTGGTGGGTTTGCGGTACGCTGCTGGCCCGAATTTTTTACCGAAATGGGCTGTGCGGCCTGCGGGGCGATGTCAATGCTGAGCGATGAAATGATTCCTTGCAGTTGTGAGGCCGATGTAAACGGCACCATCACCCAGATGATTTTGCAATCCATCAGCGGGGAGGCTGCCTTCGGCACCGATATGGTTTCGATCGATGATGAACGTGATGCGTTGGTGATCTGGCATTGCGGGCTAGCCCCCCTCTCCATGGCTGACCCCGAGGACCAGAAAGGGGTCACGATTCACTCAAACCGGAAATTACCTTTGTTGTTCGAGTTCACTCTCAAACCCGGCCCTGTCACCATTGCCCGGTTAAGCGAGGCCTCCGGGGAATACCAGCTAATCATCGGACACGGCGAAATCATCCGGGGTCCAAAGAGTTTTTCGGGCACCTCCGGTTTACTAAAGTTTAACCGCCCGGCGCGCGAAATTTTGGATGTAATTTTGCGGGAGGGGTTAGAGCACCATATTTCTATTACGTATGGTGAGCATACATCTGTGCTGATGGCTTTAGCAGAATTGTTAAAAATACCTGTATTGAGAATATAAATCTGAGGAGGTGGTTTTCTTAAAAACATATATTTTACCGATCAAAAACTAACGAACTAATTAGATTCACGAAATAACAAGGAGAGAATGATGAACTACAAACAAAAAAAGCTTACGCGTCGAGATTTTCTAAAAATGGGTGGCCTCGGTGTTGGGGCGGCTGCATTGGTAAGTTGTGGCGCGCAGGCAACGGAAGCCCCGGCTGAGGAAGCCTCTGAAGGAGAGGCTCCTATGGAAGAAGCGCCCCCAGCGGCTGGCCCCGTCACCCTGGAATTCCTGGCCTGGGGCGATAATGCCGATATCCCGGCCTGGGATGAACTCAAGAAAGTTTATGAAGAGAGAAATCCCAATGTGACCGTCAACGTAACCGCCGTGGCAGACCCAGGCAATAATCTTTACCCGAAGCTGCAAACCATGGTGGCGGGTGGTACCGCCCCGGATGTATCTTCCTTCCAGGGTTGGGAGTGGCAAACCTATGCTGATAAGGGCTTGTTGGCCCCCATTGATGAACTGATTGCCCGCGACAACTTCACCGGCCCTTACCCCAAAGGCAACAAAACCGTAGAAGACAGCACCATGCGCAATGGCAAACGCTACCTGATCCCCTTGCAGGTGGGCACGATGGTGATGTTCTACCTCAAGAAACCCTTCGATGAAGCCGGCATCCCTTACCCTACGGATGATTGGACCTTCGAAGAGTTTCTGGCGCTGACCGAAAAACTGACCGTTGAAAAAGATGGCATTAAACAGTATGGCTTGCAAGCCAATGGCAGTTGGTTCCGTGATATTGCCTACATCCGCAGTACCGGCGCACAGGAATTCGACACCCTGATTGACCCCAAGAAGGCGCAGTTCAACCAGCCCGAAATCGTTGATATCATCCAATTGATGGCCCAAGATGTCTTCTACTCGATGGGTGTGGCCCCCTCGCCGGCAGATACCTCCGGCGGCGCAAACACCTTTGATGTAGGCGCTTGTGCCATGAAATACGAAGGCGCCTGGTTCTTCCCCAATCTCAACAGCCCTGATCTGCGGGCTGACGGAGCCGGACTCCCCTTCGATGTGGTGCTGATGCCCAAATACAAAGATGAAGCTCGCCCGCACCGCGGCTGGTCTGAGGGTGTGGCCGTGATGCAGGGTGATCAGGTTGAAGAGGCTTGGAAGTTCGCCAGCTTTATGGGCGGCGATGAAGGTGATAAGCTGTACTCCCAGATTACTGGACGTGTCCCCGGCAACTTCAATGCCATCGAAAGCTTCTGGATTCCAATGATCAAAGAGACCTTCGGCGTGGAGAATGGCAAGGCCTTTGTGGAAGCCTTCAATCGCTCAGAGGTCGATGTGATCGGCGGCGTGCCGCGCAGCAAGATGTGGAGTGAAGTGGTCAAGCCCGAAGGCTACGATCCGCTGATGAACAACAGCGCTACCGCGGCTGAAGTGTTACCCAAGGTGGATGTTGCCTTGCAGGCCTTGATTGACGAATACTGGGCAAACGTTTAATTCGCTCATGTAAGACAATAGGACTGCCAGTCTAAAAAAGACTGGCAGTCCTGATAGGCAGGTGTACATGACTGTTCAGACAAGCTCAAGATTCAAACTGCCGCCCAAATCGATTCTCAAAGAATGGATCGAGGGCTATCTCTTTGCCTCGCCCTTCATCCTGGGGTTTCTGGTTTTTACCGCCTACCCGATGGGATATTCGATCTGGTTAGCTTTTCACAAATGGGATTTGCTGTCACCGCCTCGTTTTGTGGGATTTGAGAACATTGTCAAAATGTTTCAGGATCCGGTGGCGAACTTGGCTCTCTATAACAGCGCCTATTACACGATCATTGCAGTCCCCATCCAACTAGTGATTTCGTTCGCGCTGGCCCTGGCACTGACCCAGAAACTCAAGTTCCGTGATTTTTATCGGGCTGGCTTCTACTTGCCCATCATCGTGCCGTTGGTAGCCAGCGCGGTTGTCTGGCAGCGCGTATTCCACTATGAGTACGGCATCCTCAACGAATTCCTGAGTTGGTTTGGCATCCCAGCGCAAAAATGGCTTTTTGATCCTGCGCTGGCCAAGCCCGCCTTCATCTTGATGTCTTTCTGGATGATTGGCCGCCAAATGGTCATCTTCATCGCTGGGTTAGGGAACATTCCCGAATCCATGTATGAGGCGGCCAGCCTGGATGGCGCCGGCCCAGTTGCTAAACTCTTCAAGATCACGGTGCCGATGATGACCCCCCTGATTTTTTACAACATGGTGATTGCCATCATTAATTCATTCCAAACTTTCATTCCAGCGCTCATCATGACCGATGGCGGTCCGGAGCGCTCCACGCTCTTTGCGGTGCTAAACATCTACCGGCAGGGTTTTAACTATTTCAACATGGGCTACGCCGCCGCCCTTTCATGGCAACTTTTTATCATCATCGTGGGCTTCACGATCACCCAGTTTGTGATCTCGCGCCGTTGGGTTTATTACGAGGAATAGGAGCTAATGATGGCTGAAATGACCATGCAAGAAATGAAAAAAACTAGCAAGCGACCGATGGGGCGGCGTAAACGTTTGGAGATCATCTGGTTAGTTACCTTACAAATCATCATGACGATTATAGTGATCTCATTTTTGATCCCAACCTTGTGGATGATTTCATCCTCCCTGAAGCACACTACCGAGGTTTTTGTGCACCCCATCGTGTGGATTCCGGTACACCCGCAGTGGAAAAACTACATCAAGATATTTGATGTGCTTCCGTTCGCTAAATTTGCCTGGAACACCCTCATTGTCACCGGGTTGGCTGTTCTCGGAACCCTGGTTTCATCCGCAATGGTCGGATATAGTTTCGCCCGTTTGCGCTGGCCGGGACGCCAATTCTTTTTCGCTCTGATGGTCTCGACCATGATGCTGCCCGAAATCGTCACCCTGGTACCCCGCTTCATCGAATTCCGCTCATTTGGCTGGATCGACACCTTTTACCCGCTGACGGCCCCTTATTGGTTCGCTGTTTCAACCCTATATGTTTTCCTGATTCACCAATTTTTCCGCGGCCTGCCCATGGAATTAGAGGAGGCTGCCCTGATTGACGGGGCCAACCGCATCCAGATATTAACCAGAATCCTGCTGCCGCTTGCCAAGCCGGTGATTGCTACCATCATCGTATTCTCGTTGATCCAGCATTACAACGCCTTCCTGGAACCGTTGATCTATCTCAACGGCATGGAGCACTGGACGCTGGCCCTGGGCATTCGTGCCATCAACGATTCGAACGTTAAAAACTGGGAGCTGGTTTTTGCCGCCGGCACACTCATGTTCATCCCCGTATTTTTGTTGTTTGCTTTTGCCCAACGCTACTTTGTGCAAGGCATTGCCCTGACAGGCTTCGGCGGGCGCTAGCCTTTTCCACCATCACAACCCACAGGCGACTGCTGGCGTCATGCCTCGAAGTCGCCTTTAATTCTGCAAATTTGGAGGTTCAACCTATGCAATTCTTTCTCGATAGCGCCAAAGTAGACGAAATCGAATACGCACTCGATACTTTCAACATTGATGGCATCACTACCAATCCCCGGCATGTGCAGGTTTCCAACAAACCCTTTATGACCGTCATCAAAGAGGTTGCCAAACTGGTTGAGGGCACCGATAAAACTGTCTCCGTGGAGGTCAACCCGCATTTTATAACCTACGAGGAAATGATGCCCGAAGCGGAAAAACTCGCCGCTATCTCACCCAATTTTGTCATCAAAATCCAATGTGTGGAACCCGCCTTCAAGGTGATCGAAGCCCTGGCGAAAAAAGACATCCGCGTCAACTGCACGCTGATTTTCTCGGCGATGCAGGCTTTGCAGGCCATGCGTTCCGGGGCCTATTACGTTTCGCCCTTCATCGGTTGGAAAGAAACCAACGGTGAGGAAACCAAAGGCTTCATTAAAGATATTATGGCTATCCGCGATAACTACCTGTTCGATACCGAGATCATTGTGGCCGCGGTGCGCAACGCCCGTCAAATTATTGATGCTGCGGTTCTTGGGGCCGATATCGTCACTGCCGGGTTGCCCGTTTACCAGGAGGGTGTGCAGCACCCCTA
>DOTA01000017.1 GCA_003513015.1 Chloroflexota bacterium | reverse complement strand
CCAACGCGGTCGATATCCCCAGCCCCGAAGCGGAAGCCGAATTGCGTTCTCAGCGGGCGCGGCTGCGCCTGGAGCTGGCTGTGCCCGAAGAAGGCATTTTAACCATGACTTCAAGCCGTTTGGATAACGAGAAGGGTCACACCTTTTTGTTGCAAGCGATCCCAACGGTATTAGATGTTTTCCCCAATGTGTTTTTTGCCTTTGCCGGGGATGGCTATTTGCGGCATAAACTGGAACAGCAGGCCCGCGATATTGGTATCGAAGACCACATCCGCTTTTTGGGTATTCGCTATGATGTGCCCGCTTTGTTGCGGGCTGCTGATCTTTATATTATGCCCTCTTTAGCGGAGGGATTATCGCTGGCGATGTTGGAAGCGATGGTTGCCGCTTTGCCTGTGCTGATGACTCAAGTGCAAGGCTCGGTGGATGTGATCAGATCAGGAGAAAATGGGGTGCTGGTGCCGATTGGCGATGCGCCAGCTTTGGCAGATGCGCTGATCGCTTTATTGCAGCAACCCCACACCTGGAAATCTCTGGGGCGGGCTGCCCGTCAAACCGTGCTGGAGGCTTACACCATCGAACACATTGCCCGGCAATATGAGCAATTATTCCTGCGCGAAAGCGGAGCTGATCTCGAATGAGTAAAACAGATAAACCTTTCCCCAAGTGGTTGCACAGTCTGCTTTCAGTGGCTTTGCTCGTCCTGGTGATCTGGGCCGGTGTGGATATATACCAGATTGCTGGGCATGGGGCCTTTTTAGGGCATTTCGATAAAATTTGGGGCGCTATCTTTATCGGTTACCTGATTTTCTCGACGGCTTTTCTGATTGGGCTGATGGCCGCGCTCTGGCTGCCGGAGAAAACCATCACCTTGATTCGGCCTGTTCTGAAAATTCGCAATTATGGCTGGTTGCGCTGGCCCCTGGCAGTGCTAACCGTGACCTGGCCGGCCTATATTTTGCTTTACACCTCCTATGGGTTCGATTTTTCGCCTTTTGGCATTCGTCTCTACTTCTTTGTGGCCGCGGTTATTTTGGGCGGCCTCTTGCTGACCACCGATTCGCAAAAAATATGCTCCGGGTTGGGCATCCTCCAAAGCATCATCTTGTTTGGGGCGGTCTTTTTAATGGCAAAATCATTCGTCACCGTCACCAATTTTCCGCTCTCGCTCACCTGGTCTGAAGGTAACCGCATGTGGGATTATTCGGTGCTGTGGGGGCGAGATTTGTATATCTACCCTGTGGATAAACCCCTCGAAGCCTATATCGACCAGGGTCGCCAATCGCTGTGGGGGCTGCCGTTCCTGATCTCCGGGATTACCATTGCCCAGGTGCGTTTATGGTCTGCGCTGGTTTTTACCGTGCCCTATGCCCTCTTCGGTTGGATTTTATTCCACACCCCAGAAATTAAATCGCGTGGTTGGGTGCTCGCCGGTTTGTGGGTGATGCTCTTCCTCAATCAGGGACCCATCTACACCCCCTTGGTGCTGGCTGCCATTTTAGTAGCCCTACCCCGCCGCTGGCCACTTTTGATCGCTCTGCCGCTGATCTTTGTAGCCGGTTATTACGCTCAATTGAGCCGCCTCACCTGGATGTTTGCCCCCGGCATCTGGGCCGCGATGATGGCGATCAACGATCACCCCCTGGAATTCTCTCGCGCTAAACTCAAATCCTGGGGAATCGTGGCCGCCCATGGGCTGGCCGGATTTTTGGGCGGTTTCGGCATCTCCGGCTGGAAGCGTCTACAATCTTATTTTGGCAATATTTCAACCAATGTTACCGCCGCTAATTTGCCCGATCCAAACGCAGCCGCCCCAGCAATGAGCGCAGCACCACCAACTGGGGGCGCAGTGGCCGTTACTGATCAGGCATTGTTGTGGGCGCGGCTTTGGCCGAACCCAACTTATCGCGAAGGTGTTTTGCTGGGCTTGCTGCTGGCAATTGGCCCGCTGCTGATTTTCTTGCTCTATCTGGTCATCACCAAACTTTGGAAACTAAACAACTGGCAAAAACTAGGGCTAGCTCTCCCCCTATTGGCTTTTATGGCCGTTGGAATTGTGATCAGCGTCAAGATCGGCGGTGGTAGCAACCTCCACAACCTGGATATGCTGCTGGTGGCCTTGGTCTTTGTGGCCGCCTTTGGTTGGGAGCGCGGCGGTTATGAAACTATCATCCATATCGAATCTGTGCCACATTGGCTGCAAGGCGTGATTTTGCTGCTGGTAGCCATCCCTGCCTTTTACCCCGTGATTGATGCCTACCCCTTAGAACTCCCACCCGTTGCCCCGGTTGAATGGACTTTGGAAGCCATTCAATTTGAAAGTGACCAGGCCGTTGCCGCGGGTGGCGAAGTGCTCTTTATGGATCAGCGCCAACTCCTGACCTTTGGTTTCATCAAAAACGTTCCATTGGTCGCCGAATACGAGAAAAAAATTGTGATGGATAAGGCCATGTCGGGCGATGCTGAATATTTCGCCGATTTCTATCGCGATCTCGCCAATCAGCGCTTCGCTCTGATTATCACCGAGCCGCAAAACATCCGCTACGCCACCGCCGATGATGATTGGAGCCAGGAAAATGATGTTTGGGTTGAATGGGTCACCAAGGCCCTGCTGTGTTACTACGAACCCAGACACGAAATCAAAAAGACCGCCGTATGGGTTTTAGTGCCGCGTGCTGAACCAGCCTGTGTTTTTCCATAGGGAAAAATTGCTTCATTTCTACCACCGGATGATGACATTTCATGCCCTAAAAAGCTGCCCTAACCCTTGCTCTCCCCGCGACCTTTGTTGCTTCATGGGGATAGCTTTCTAAAATTCAGCCATTGAATATACTTGACCAATCGGGGAAACCCGTTATAATTCAAAACCTGAATTTTGGATTTTGCTGATGGAAACCCCTCAAGATACCCGCGAATTGATCCTGCTCGAGCAAATCGAGCGCAACCCCGATGTTACCCAGGCCAATCTAGCTGACCAGTTGGGCGTAGCCGTTGGCACAGTCAACTGGCATATCAAGCGTCTGGTCTCGAAGGGTTATGTCAAGGCCAAGCGTGCCCAGCGCAAAAAACTGCGCTACATCATCACGCCCGAAGGGATCGCCTTCCGCGCCCGTCA
>DOTA01000202.1 GCA_003513015.1 Chloroflexota bacterium | reverse complement strand
TTGACCTGGGTGCGCGTATCGCTGAGTTGATCGCCGACCGCCTGAATTTCATCAGATAAGGCTTCATCTGCCGATTTTTGGCGTTGTTCGATCTGTAACAGGCGCTCTTCCAAGACGCGCAAGGTCTGACGATCTTGTTTGAGCAAGATCGAGCGCACCGCCTCCAGCAAAACGACTTCTGCAGGTGAGGTATCCTCCTGAGAATTAGAATTACTGGTTGGGTTCGCGGTTGACATGGAATAAAGAGGGGGCGTTTATTGTTCGCGTTGCAGGCGATGGCTCAATTCCAGGAGCAACATGCCCAGTTCATCACGGGAAATTTTTTGCCCTGAGAGTAAATTGCTAATATGGTTAAGCTCTTCTCGCAGGTTTTCAATGCGCTGGCGGGTTTCGTTCTGGTTGTTGCGGGCACGCTCCGTCTGGTCTGAACTGGTCTGGTTAATGCGCTCGCTGAGATCGCGCTGCATATTTTGCATCTGCTGGCTGGTGTCGGCGGCCAGCTTATCCAGGCGTTCAGATAATGAGCGCTGCACAACCTGCAAATTTTCGGTGTTCTCTTTTTGTTGGAAATCTAACCGGGTGTTGAATTCGCGCTGCGCCGATTGAAGCGCAGTGCTCTGTTGGCCGCTTTCCTGCGCCACCCGATCATTGAATTCGCTTCGCAGGGCCGTGATCTGGTTGTTGAAGGAGGTGCTGAGTGCCTCCAGGCGTTCCGATAAGGTGTCCAGCATCTCCTGGTGCAAGCGGGCACTGCGCGCTTCCAGGTCAGACATGCGTTGTTCGGTGGCGCGCGATTGGCTGCCGTATAAAATATCGCGCAAGCGTTCCAGTTCATTTTGCCGGGCATCACTCGGGGTTGTTGGATTATTTTCCGATGCCGGAGATTCCAAATCATCTGGAGATGGATCAATTGGCATTTCGACAACCTGATCTGTTTTTTGTTTGGGAGAACGCTTTAACATTAAGACCTCCACCTGTTTCATTAAACCGTTGACGTTTTAATAAATTTTATCACGGAAGATATTATGCCCGCCTCCAAGACTTTTTGGGAAAAGATGATGATTTTTGGTTGCNNCCTCACTGATCTCGCGCTGCTCGGTCAGATCGCATTTATTCGCCACCACTACGATCTTTGCGCCCGGTTGAATATCGTGCAGTTGGGTAGCATACGCCTCAACCAAACTTAATGTCTCTTTACGGGTCAAATCACAAACCAGCAAAGCCCCTGCCGCACCTCGCAGGTAGCTGCCCTGGCTGCCTGAAAACTCTTCGCCCCCGGCCAAATCCCAAACGAGCAAGTGAATGGTGCGGTCAGCATCCAATTCAACGGATTTGCGCGAAATTTTCACTCCAATGGTGCTCAGATAACGGTCATCAAAGCGGTTGTAAACGAAGCGTTCAACCAGGCTGGTTTTTCCGACCGAAAAATCCCCGAGCATGCAAATTTTTCTTTGGATTTGGGTTTTGGTTTCTGGCATGGATGCTTTCTGTTGGGAAAGGATACGGGGCAAATTATAGCATGCCGCATGGTAAAATCGCCCTATCCCAATGCAAAAATCCTAAATCCAGTAGATCACGATTCTGCTGAAAATACATCCTTCAATATTGTTCAGGATGCCGAATTACCTAAATCTGTGATCTATCGAAATTTGATCTAAAAACACCCTGATGAACCAAAATCTCAACACCTCCTTTTTTGCCGATTTCCTCCATGACGAGGGGCTGGAATTTGCCATTTTCGATGCGGAAGGAAGGCTGATTCAGCATTCGGGTGGACTGGTCGATTTTTTGATGGTGCCCGTGGATGGAGCGCTAACCGGCCAAAAACTGTCTCACCTTTTCCCGGAGTTGATCGGTTACGAGCAAAGCCTGCAAGATGTCCAACTGGGTGCGCAACCTGGCCTGCAAATCGAGCGCATCCACCGCGGTGATTTGCGCGGCGCGCCAGGCTATGTCACCTTTCACATCCGGGCGTATCAGGGTGGCTGGCTCCTCGTGGCTCGTAATGTCACCCCCGAAGGGCAGCTAGAGCAAAAAGTTACTCAGCAGCGCAACGAACTCAGTTTGCTCTCGGGGCAACTCAAGCAGGCGCGCACCCAACTGGATGATCTACTGCGCCGCTTTGTGCCCTCGGCGGTGGTCGATCACATGCTCACGGATGTCACCAAAACCCAGTTGGGGGGCGAGCGTCGCGAAATCACCGTGCTGTTTGCCGATCTGCGCGGCTTCACCAACTGGTCTGAGAATCGCGATCCCGAAATGGTGATGGATGTGCTCAATCAGGCCCTCGGCGGGGCGGTGAGTATTTTGCTCAAAGGTGGCGCAACCCTCGACAAATTTATGGGCGATGCCCTGATGGCAGTTTTCAATGCTCCCCTGGCTCAAACCGATCACGCCACGCTTGCCCTGCGCTGTGCCAAAGAGATTTGTATCAACCAGAAACTCAGCAAAAATTTGCGTTTTGGCATTGGCATCAATACAGGTTCAGCCGTTGTCGGCAATATCGGCGCGGCCGCGGCCATGAATTACACCGCCCTGGGCGATGCGGTCAATATTGCCAAGCGCCTCGAAGAACTCACCGCACCGGGGCAAATTCTGGTGGGGCCACGTGCCCATGAGTTGGCGGATCCCCAAATTCCGCGTGTGCCGTTTGGACATGTCAAATTGCGCGGGCGGCAAAAACCCGTGGCAGTTTACGAAGTGCAGTGCTGAACGATGTTGGATGAACGCCTTGGCTGGGTTCTAACCCGCTTCAACCAAACTCGGATTGATTATGCCTTTTTGGATGAATTCCAGAAGGTGTGCGCCTACAACCCTGAAATTTCCCGTTGGTTGGAAAACCCGCACGACGATTTGTGTGGGCTGCCGTTAACGGAAGTTTTTCCGGAATTTGTGGGACTCGAAGAGCACCTCCCCACCCAAATTTCAGATGCCTCGCTCACGATCCCCCGGGTGCAGCGCAGCCTCCCCCAGGGTGAAAAATTCTATTTTGATCTGCGCCTCGAACGGATCGATATTTTCAATGCGGCCTATTTGCTGACTATCAGCAATACCACCCGGCAGGCGCGTCTCGAGCAGCAGCTGATCCAACAACGCAACGAACTGCGTTTGCAGGTGGCTGCGCGCGAACGGGCCGAAGAAGCGTTGCGTGAAGCCAATGATCAACTGGAGCGGCGTGTTACGGAGCGTACCACGGAGTTGCAGGAGGCTTACCAGCGTTTACAGACCCTTTCGCGTCGCCTGGTGGAGGTACAAGAGGCTGAACGCCGTCAGATTGCCCGTGAATTGCACGATGAAATTGGTCAGGCGCTGACCGGCTTGAAATTGCTTTTGGGGATGAATGCCCGCAATTTGCCGGAGGAGGCCCAGCCGGGGCTGGGTGAAGTGCAAACGTTGGTTGTTGATTTGATGGGGCAGGTGCGCCAACTTTCACTCGATCTGCGCCCGGCGATGCTCGATGATTTGGGACTGATCCCGGCTTTGTTGTGGCATTTTGAGCGTTACGAGCGCCAGACTCAAATCCGGGTAGATTTCAAACATTCGGGAGCCGACCAGCGTTTTGAGCCGCATGTCGAGACCGCCGCCTATCGGATTATTCAAGAAGGGTTGACCAATGTAGCGCGCTATGCCGGCGTTAAATCTGTGTTGGTGCGTTTGTGGCATGAGACTAAGCGCTTGCATTTGCGAATTGAAGACCGGGGTTGCGGCTTTGATCCGGTTAAGGTTTTGGCGGCGGGCAAATCCAATGGGTTGTCGGGGATGCAGGAGCGCGCCGCCTTGCTGGCGGGCTGGTTGGTGATCGAATCGTCGCCAGGATGCGGCACAACTTTGACAGCTGAATTGCCGTTGGCGGATGAATGAGGAAATCAATGAAGGAAATTCGAATAGTTTTAGCGGACGATCATCAAATTGTGCGCCAGGGTTTGCAATCACTGCTGAATGCTGAAACAGACATGCGAGTGATTGGGCAGGCCGCCACCGGGTTGGAGGCGGTGGAATTAACCGATCAACTGCGGCCGGATATTTTGGTCACCGATTTGATGATGCCCGAACTGAACGGCCTGGAGGTTACGCGCCAGGCTCTCCAGCGGTCGCCCGGGACGCGTGTGATTGTGCTTTCGATGCACGCCAATGAAGCTTATGTGCTCCAGGCCATGCGGAATGGGGCCTTGGGCTATGTGCTGAAGGATTCAAGCCTGGAAGAGTTGGTGCTGGCGGTGCGGACTGTGTTGCGGGAAGACCGTTATTTGAGCGAAGCAATTTCTGACGATATGCTTCAGCTCTATCAACAAAAAGAACGCCAATCTGCCCTGGATGACCCATACGAAACGCTCACGAACCGCGAGCGCGAAATCCTCCAAATGGTGGTGGAAGGTTTGAGCAGCAGCCAGATCGCGGAGAGGCTGGTGATCAGCACCCGCACCGTTGAAACCCACCGCGCCAACCTGATGCGCAAACTCAATCTTAACAGCCAGGCGGAGTTGATCCGTTTCGCCATCCGCAAGGGGATCGTGCTGTTAGATGGGTGAAATATTGCAGTTTTTTGAAACTGACCCCGCTTCGGCGGTTTTTTTGTTTCTCAGCTTGCAAGATTACGTAGATTCACGGATGCACAGGGCGGGCCAAAAAGTATAGACTATAGATAAGTTAATCATCTGGTCGAGGAAAATTATGCCCCCCATTTATGTGATTGTGGTAGATAGCGATCCGCGTTTTTTAGAAATTGCCACGCAATTTTTGCAGAAACGCGAAGGAGTTATGGCTTGGAGCGCTATTTCAAGCGGTGATGCGGTTATTCGCCAGGTTCGGGTTTTTGAACCTGATATGATTTTATACACCCTGGGAGATTCTGACCCCAATAATCTGCAAACAATTTCGAAATTGCGGGCGATGTTCCCTAACTTGAACATTGTGGTGTTTGCCTCACCCGAAAGCGAAAATCGTCGACAGGAAACCATCGAGGCTGGCGCGAATGATTTTTATACCCGGAATGAGATCAGCCTAAGTTTACTGCCCGCTTTCTGGCAACTGGTGACTTTTTATCAGCAACGTTATTCTAAGCAACAATCCAATAATTTTGATCTTGGTCAGTCGATCTTGCCCCCTGCCCCCAAAGGTTTGGACTGTGTTTTTGAAGTACAATAATTGAAATAAATCAAATTAAGGAGATGTAAAAATGGAAGAACTAATCAAACTCGTTTCTCAAAAAGCCGGTATTTCAGATGATCAGGCTAAGAAGGCAGTCGATACCGTGGTTGGGTTTTTGAAGGATAAACTCCCTGGTCCGGCAGCCGCCCAGTTAGATGCGCTACTCAAAGGTGGCGATGCATCGAATTTGATGGGTGGTTTGGGTGGTTTGCTCGGTAAAAAATAATGAATCCTGAAATGATCGCTATGCAGGAGCCACAAACAATGCAGTCTAGCCATCAAGATCGCTGGCATGTTGTGCAGCCGGGTGAAAACCTGACTGTGATCGCCCAGGCGTACTACGGCTCTGAACACGCCGCCCACTGGATTACGCTTTATAATTTCAACCGTGAGATGATAGGGGATTCGCCGGATGTGCTTCTGGTTGGGATGGAACTGCTGATTCCGGATATTTCGGAATTCTTGTAAATTCAGTAGATCCTGATTTTGAAGTGATTCAGCATCCTGAACTTGTGGAAGGATGCATTTTCAGCGCACACTTCAACAAGCTTAGTGTGCTTGATTGAGAGAATCACGACCCACAGAAATTGGATTTTTCACAATTTTGAGTTGGTACCCCCGTTTTGGGTGCCAACTCTTTTCATGTTAACGCGTAAACCTGGCGGATGTGCAGCCGGTCATGGCTGGCGATGATGCTGGCGATCTCGCGCAGATTGGTGGGGCCAAAGATGGCATGTTGGGCTGAACGCTGCCAATCTTCGGGGGTGAGGCTGTTTAGCAGGTTCAGGGTTTCCATCCGGGCGGTCACAAAATCGTGGAGTGCAGCGGGGCCATCTTGGCTTTGGTAGCCGCGTTCTTTGGCCCAGGCATCCGAATCGATGCCGGGGATGAAGGGGTTGAGAGAGTTGATCATTTTTTGCAGGCGCGGCAGGTTGATTTCGCGCTCGACATCGCGTTGGTGGCAGGCAATCTCCGTCAGACTCCATTCATTTTCGGTGGGCTGGTGCAACCAGGTTTCGGGTGAGAGGTTGTCGGTCAGGGCCGCTAGCGCAGCGGGGATGCCGGTCATCACGGCGGTGATGGC
>DOTA01000047.1 GCA_003513015.1 Chloroflexota bacterium | reverse complement strand
CTTGTAGCTTGTAGCTTGTAGCTTGAAACTTGCTATTTGCAACCTGTAACCTGAAACTGGAGCACCTATGAACCGTCTCTGGACTATTGTCCGCAAAGAACTCATCCATATTTTCCGCGATACCCGCACCCTGGCGCTGATCATCGTTCTCCCGGCGTTTCTCTTGCTGTTGTTGGGTTACGGAGTTTCGGGAGAGCAGAAGAATATCCCCATGGTGGTAGCCGATCTTTCAAAGACCGACCTCAGCCGCCGTTATATTGATTATTACACCTCCAGCGGGGATTTCATGGTGGCCTACGATGCCCTCAACGAAGCTGAAATCCTGAAAATGATTGATACTGATCTGGCCCAGGTGGGGTTGCTGATCCCTGAGAATTTTGGGCGAGAAATCAGCACCGGTGGCGAAGCTGCGGTGCAAATCTATTACAACGCCTCCGACCCCGACATTTCGCAGAAAACCAACCTGACGATTGGGGCTATCAGCCAGATCGCGGCTCAAGATGTGCTTTGGGAGCAGCTCAGCAAAGCCGGTGTAGGCGCAAATATTACCATGCCCATCAGCACCCACTCGATTGCGCTTTACAACCCCGATAACGAGCGCGGCCTGTTTATGATCCCAGGTCTGATCCCGGTGATTTTGCAGCTACAGGCGCTACTGCTTACTACCCTGGCGATTGTGCGCGAGCGCGAGCAGGGCACGATGGAGCAACTGATCGTCACCCCGATCAAATCTTGGGAGCTGATGCTCGGCAAAATCCTGCCTTACTTGGTGGTTGGGCTGATCAACACCGTAGCGGTACTCTTCATCGGAGCGTTCATTTTTGATGTAGCCATCGTTGGTAGCGTCTGGCAGTTCATCGGGGTCAGCTTGATCTTTATCATCGGTTCCCTGGGGATGGGCGTGCTCATCTCGAATGTTTCGCAAACTCAAATGCAGGCCATGTATCTCGCCGTCGGGATCGTGCTGATCCCCTCCATCATCCTCTCCGGGCTGATCTTCTCCCGCTCCGGCATGCCCTGGTTTACTTATTGGATCAGCGAATTGCTGCCGGTTTCGCATTATCTTGAAATCACGCGCGGCATTATGCTCAAAGGCGTGGGCATCGACGTACTCATGCCGTCCGTCTGGCCGCTGATTATTCTTTCCGTGGTTTATTTTGTCGCCAGCGTGCTGCTCTTCCGCAAGCGTATCGACTAAAACTGTGCTTGCTATATTTGATCGGAGATTTTCGCTCCCCACTCCCAATTGTCCACTATCCACTCTTAAGAGGTAGATTATGAAAAAAACACTGATTCTGACCCTTCTCATTATTTCGACCGCCCTGCTGCTCCCGGCCTGTGATGTGTTCGCCAGTTCCGAAGATGGTACTGGCCCCATTCAGGGTTCCGGCCACATCGCCGCCCGTGAAGTTAGCGTGGCTCCTGAGTTGGGCGGCAAAGTTGTGGAAATCAACGCCGCTGAAGGCGATCCCGTGCAAAAAGGTGATGTGCTGATCCGCTTTGATAACGAGATTTACAAGGCGCAGTATCAACAAGCTCTGGCTGCTGTAGGCTCTGCTGAAGCCGCCGTTGAAACCACCAAAGCCCAACTCGAAGCTGCGAAAATCAACTACGACATGGCTGAGCAGGGCGTTCGCTACCAGGAGCAACCCGCTCGCAATGCCAACTGGCTGGTTCCGCAGCCCGAGGCCTTCGTGCTGCCCGGTTGGTATTACGAAAAAGATGAGACCATTGCCGCGGCCGAAAACGAAGTATCACAGGCCGAAACCGATCTCGCCACCGAGCTTGCCAACCTGGATCGCGAGTTAGCCAATGCCAGCAACGCCGATCTAATCGCCGCTGAAACCCGTTTGGCCGAAGCGCGGGCAACTTATTCCATCGCGTTACAAACTCTGGCACAGACGCAGGCTGCCCAGGATAATGCTAAACTTGAAGAGATCGCTCAGGAACAGGTGGACGCGTCGCTCTCCGAACTGGAAGCCGCCCAACTTGATTACGACCTCATGCTTTCCAGCACAGCCTACAATGATGTGCTCGATGCCCGCGGCCGGGTGGCGGTGGCCCGCACCCGCTCCGATAACGCTCGTGATGCCCTCGATCAGTTGCAAACCGGCGAAGATTCGCTGCAACTCAAAGCTGCCGCCGCCGCTGTTCAGCAAGCCGCAACCGGTGTATCTCAGGCCGAAGCTGGTTTGGAGCAAGCCCGCGCGGCCTTGCAGGTGCTCGAAGTTCAGCTTGCCAAAACGGAAGTGTTAGCCCCCGCCTCTGGTGTGGTGCTGGCCCGTAATTTGGAAGTTGGCGAAGTGGCCGGAGCCGGCAGCGCCGGTTTGGTGATCGCCGATCTTGACCAAGTCGAGTTGACCGTCTATATCCCCGAAGATCGCTATGGGCAGGTGCAGTTGGGGCAGTCCGCCACCATCACGGTTGATTCTTTCCCCGGTGAAAAATTCGAAGGTACGGTGATTCGTATCGCTGATCAGGCTGAGTTCACTCCCCGCAACGTCCAAACCGTGGATGGTCGCAAAAGCACGGTGTACGCCATCGTCATCAGTCTCCCCAACTCGGAGTGGAAGCTAAAACCCGGCATGCCCGCTGACGCCGTGATCAATGTAGGCCCATGACCCTGGAATTTTCCTGCTAAAATCAAAAAGATAGGGAGATGAATCGCTCCCTATCTTTTTGATTCTCGACCGTTAAGCCGGTGCAGAAAACTGTTACTTTGGTTGTATTTTGCTGTCCTCTCGCTCATCCGGACTTTTTTGCCAGTTGGGCAGTAGTTATCGGGATCGATGAAACCATTGAAGATTGTCGAGATACCCAGTTCAACATCGCATAACGGTGAAAAGTAATTGATTTTTAGGGACGGATACGCTATACTTTTGGGAGTAGTTGGGTCGAAAATCAAGGGATATTATGAGGCAAATAAGTCATATAAAAACCCCTAAA
>DOTA01000101.1 GCA_003513015.1 Chloroflexota bacterium | reverse complement strand
CGCCCAGGGGGAGTTTGTCATCTTGGGGGGATATATGGCCTTCGCCTTAAGCAAAGCAGGAGTCCACCCCTTCTTCACCGTGCCATTGTCAACGGTGTCTCTGTACATTGCCGGCTGGTTGTTATACCGCCTTGTCATCTTCAGAATCGTGGAAGAGGACCTCTTCATCTCGATTCTAGCCACCTTCGGCATCAGCATACTGATGCAGCAACTCATGAACCAGGTGTTCAGCGCCGACGTCCAGACCGTCGACTCCGGCCTCGGCACCTGGTTTCTCTTTGACGGCAGCGTGACAGTGCTGCAAATCAAGGTCGTCAGCTTTGCCAGCTCCCTGGTACTGGGGGTCTGCCTTGGGGTGTTCATGAAAAAGACCCGCCTCGGGCAAACCATCCGTGCTACCGCCCAGAACGCCCGCGCGGCCCGCATTCTGGGTATCGATACAGACAAGGTATATTGCACGACCTTTGCATTGAACGCGGCTATCTGCGGCGCCTGCGGGGCCTTGGTGCTCATGACCTGGGTGATTCAACCGTTGATGGGGCTTGCCTATACGATCCGTTCATTCATGATCGTCATCGTTGCCGGCATCGGCAATGTGGCCGGGGTCGTGCTAGCAGGTCTGGGGCTCGGTGCTGCCGAAAACTTTGCCGGTTTTGTTCTGGGCGCCGAGTTTCAGGCCGCCTTTATCTTTTCATTGCTGGTCGTCATCCTGGTCTGGCGTAACTTTACCCTCAGACTTAAACGAAGGTATCTCCATTGAACACCGTTGAACGAAATCTCTTGCTTTACGGCTCCATCCTCATTGTTTCCCTGGCCGCCCCCTGGGTGTTCCCCGCCTACCGCACCCAGTTGGCGTTCTTGTGGATAATGGTGCTGTTTGCCCTTACCTGGGACCTGGTAGGCGGGCAGATGGGATATACATCCTTTGGGAATATCGTGTTTTTCGGAATCGGTATGTACGTGACCGCGGTTATCCAACGGAATCTGCATTTTGACATCGAAGAGTACGTTCATGTGGCGGGCGCAGTTGATATGTTGCAGCCCGGTGAATATTTGAGCGGAGTCTTTCTGGGCATGGGTGCAAGCGCCATTTTTGCGGTGATCGTTGCGGTGGTCCTCGGCCTCTGTATCCTGGCCATGGGGATGCGCGGTCAATATTTCGGCATTTGTACCCTTGGTCTCGGGGTCGCCGCCGGCGAACTTGCCAGCGGCTGGGAATACATCGGTGCCGGATCGGGGATGGTAACGCCGGTGTTTCCTGAAAGATTGGGTGAGCGCGGAGTCTTCTTCTATTACATTTTTTTCATCCTGGCCGGGATGGTATTCCTGACCTTGAAATGGCTCTATGCGGGTCGCTTCGGTCTTGCTATCAACGCCATCCGAGACGATGAGGACAAGGCCGAAGCCATGGGCATCCGCACCACCCGGTATAAAATGACAGCCTGGTGCATTTCCGCCTTCTTCCTTGCAATTGCAGGAGGCGCTGCCGGCCATCTGGTGGGATTCATCGATCCTACGGAAGTGGCTTTTGCCGGCGCAACTTTCGGCGTTTGGATGATCTTGATGGCAATCCTCGGCGGCAAGGGAACCCTTTGGGGCCCGGTGGTCGGGGCCGTGATTTTTCATATTACCCAGGAACTGTTCTGGACATACCTTTTTGGCTGGCAGCGCGTGGCAATGGGNNCCAAAAGGTTCGGTGGTGTCGTTGCCAATGACAACATCACTCTATCTGTGCCTGAGGGTAGCATCGTCGGCCTTATCGGCCCCAATGGATCCGGCAAAACCACACTGTTCAACTCTATTGTTGGCTACCACCCCATCGACCAAGGCTCCATCCGCTTTGAAGGCCGCGAAATCTCAGGCCTGCGGGTGACTGAGATCGCGCGGTTGGGGATGCTGAGAACCTTCCAGCAAACGCGAGTTTACGCCAAGATGACCTGCGTGCAAAACATGCAGATCAGCGTGCCCCGCAAAGACGAGGGTTTTGGCGCCATGTTCTCTAAGTCTCATCCGAAGATCATGAAGAAGGCCGAGAGCTTGCTGGCCTTTGTCGGTCTTTATGCCAAACGGTACCTCCTGGCAGGAGATCTTTCCTTCGGCCAGCAGAAACTTCTCGAGTTCGCCATGGCACTTATGAACGAGCCCAAGCTGCTTCTTCTGGACGAGCCCACGGCGGGCATCAATCCGACCCTGATCAACGGCCTGATCGACCGCTTGAAACGCTCAAATGCAGACCTCGGTATCACGCTTTTTGTCATCGAGCATAACATGCACGTTATCATGGACCTTGCCGAACATATCTACTGTTTGGCCCATGGAGAACTCCTGGCCGAAGGCCCGGCCGATGAGATCCGAGACGATCAGCGGGTGATCGACGCTTATCTCGGGGCGCACTGATGGATGAAAAGAAAGAACAGAAAGCCGGCAAAGGCGACATCGGCGACCTCAGCCTCGACGATTTTGACACGGTGCTTTCGGTTGACGAAGTGGCGCACCAAGCCGAGAAGCTGGCTGCCGAGGCACCAAGCCGGCAGCGTTTGAGCGAACTGGTGGGGAAGGAACCGCTGCTCACCATTGAAGGTCTAAGGGCCGGCTACGGCAAGATGCAAATACTGCATGAGTTTGATCTGCAGGTAGGGGTGGAGCAGTCTCTTTGTATCATCGGGCCCAATGGCGCCGGAAAAACCACTCTGTTTAAAACCATCTTAAATCAGCTGCCACCTCTTTCCGGTGAGTTGATGCTGGGCGCCAGTTTGCACATCGGCTACTTCGCCCAGGCCCATGAAGACCTCGATCCCGAGCGCAGCCTGGTGCAAGAAATCGTGCGTCATAAAAGGATGGCCATCAGCGCTGCCCGCAGTTACCTGGCGCAGTATCTGTTCCGTGGCGAGGATGTCTTCAAACCCGTCAGTGTGCTTTCGGGTGGCGAACGCGGGCGGCTGGCCCTGGCGAAACTGGCGCTCAGCAATGCCAATCTGCTGTTGCTCGATGAACCTACCAACCATCTCGACATCCCCGCGCAGGAAGTGCTGCAAAACGTGATGGCCGACTTCGATGGCACGGTGATTTTGGTTTCGCACGACCGTTATTTGATCGACGCGCTCGGCACGCAAATTTGGGAGATTAATAAGGATGAATCCCGGCTCGAAATTTTCAAGGGAACCTATAGCGAATACCGCGCTTTTCAGGAATCCCAAGAAAACTCAGAGGGGGTTGGGGAGGGCACCCGATCCCAGAGTGCTGCGGCCTTCCAGGGGGAGCGCGCTGCCAAAAACCGTGCTCTGGCCGATGAACGTCGCCGACAGGCCCGCGTGGTTGAGGTGGAAGCCCGCGTGGCCAAACTCGAAGTGCAACTGGCCGAAATCAGCGCTCAACTTGCCCTCCCACCCACTGATCCCGCTGAAATCTTGCGCCTGAGCGATGATTATGTTGAAATCCAAAACGAGTTGGAAGCGCTCATTGCCGAGTGGGAACAATTGCTATCCTGAACACGTTCAAAAAATGTAGTGTTTAAAAAGAAAGAGAGGCTGAGATGAATTCGCGTTTTGTAATTTTGATGCTTGTAATAATTTCAGGTGTGTTGTTTTTGTCCGCCTGTGGCGGCCCGGCAGAAGAGGTTGTCCCCGAAACCAGTCAACCTGCGCCGGTTCCCGGAAACAATGAAACCCAGCCCACGCCCTACCCGCCCTCAAACGAGGTTTTTTTACCTGTCACCGGCTCTGAACCGGCTTACCCGGCTCCTGAACCCGTGATGCCAGTGAATCCCTACCCGGATGCCCAAGTTGTGGAACCTGCCCCGTGGGAGAGCGTGCCCGTGACGGTTGATCCGGATCAGGTGTTGCCATTCGGTGACCTGGTTCCGGCGGCAAGCGATCAAAAACTGGCCACGGGCACAGTTTTCATTAACGGTGTTGATCTTGTCCGCGTGGAAAATGAGCCTGCCAAGCTCGATTTGGTGCTCACAGGTAGTTTGCCAACGCCTTGCAATCAGTTGCGGGTGGTGGTTTCGGAGCCAACCAACGATGGTGAGATTGCACTCAAGGTTTATTCCGTTGTTGATCCGAATGTGATGTGTATTCAGGTGATGGCACCTTTCCAAACCAGTATTCCGCTCGCTGATTTGACCCCAGGGGCATATAAAGTTTTGATTAACGAAGATCAAGTTGCCAAATTCGAGTTACCCTAAATTTCCGCCGCAGATAAAAAATTTAAAGAGCCGCCCTTCTTTGGACGGCTCTTTTTTTGCGATATAACCAACCTGGTGGTGTCTATAAAGTAAGCGATGGGTATTCCCCTTGGTAAGTTGAGGCCAAAGGCTGACACTTCCCGGTACCACCCCACCGGGGGAGGTATGCACCGCACGCAAGTGCATATGAGCATCCAGNNCCTGCGGCTCAGGGTGACAAAATCACAGAACATGCGATTGCCTTGCTCAATCTCCTGAAACACAGAGATTTTCGATTACCTCAGGATATAATTTGAAGTAGTGTGTTATCACCTTGGCTTTCGTAACTGAGATGAATTTGGATGCCGAATGAACCCAAACCCTGATCCAGAATTTTCTACCGAAGTGGGGATTGTAGCTTTCGATGCCGCTGGGTGCATTACATCCTTTAATCATGGGGCTGAGAAAATCAGCGGCTGGCCAGGTGAACTGGCCTTATCTCGGCCGCTGGATGCGATCTTCCGTTTGCCAGAAGAGCAGATTTCTTTTCAGATGTTATTACCCCGTCCGGGGCGGCAGAAACAAATCGAGGTACTCCACCAGAATGGCGAAGCGTTAACTTTATTGGTCACCCAAGTGCAACTTCCATCCAATGAGGGTGATACGGTTTTGGTACTGAGCGATCAAACGGAAGAACAGGCTGAAAAAAAACTGCAATCCTATTTTCTGGGCAACATCTCACACGAATTCCGTACCCCGCTTTCAGCCTTGAACGCCTCCGTTGAGCTTTTGCTGGAAGATTTGGGGCAACTCTCTCAAGCTGAAATCGCCCAATTGCTCAACTCCATCCATTTCAGCGTTACCGGGCTGCAAACCCTGATCGACAATCTCTTGGAAAGCACCAGCATCGAAGCCGGGCAGTTTCGCATCCGGCGGCGCAAAACTAATTTACATCAGGTTGCCGACGAAGCGCTGCACATCATGCGCCCCTTGCTCACCCGCCGCCAGCAAACCCTAACGCGCTACATTCCGCGCCAGTTGCCGATTGTCAAAGTCGATTCCACCCGATTGGTGCAGGTTTTGGTCAATTTGATATCCAACGCCAGCAAATATAGCCCCATCGGTGAAACTATCGAACTCACGCTTCGGGTCGATGGTAACTCACTTCATGGAATGGTTGCCGACCACGGACCAGGAATCCCTTTAGAAACGCGGACAGATATCTTTCGCCGGTATGTGCGTTTAGGGGATAAAGATGAAGCCCAATATGGGGTTGGATTAGGTTTATCGGTGGTCAAAGCCATCCTGGAACAGCACGGTGGGCAGATTTCCGTGGCAGATAACCCCGGAGGTGGTTCCATTTTTGAGTTTTCCCTCTCGCTCGAAGAAGGCGAAGGAGAGTTGCCATGAAAGCTTTAGTCGTCGATGATGATCTAGCCCTGGCCGATGTGGTTTCTTTCACCTTGCGGCGCGCTGGCTTTGAGGTCATCGCGGCCCACGATGGACAGACCGCCCTGGAACGCTGGCAGACTGAAAGCCCGGATATTCTGATCCTCGATTTGAATTTACCCAAATTAGATGGCTTGCAGGTTTGCCAGCGGGTGCGCGCCGTTTCCGAAACCCCCATCATCATCCTGAGTGTGCGCGGCGCTGAAGATGACATCGTGCGTGGCCTGCAAATTGGGGCCGATGATTATATCGTCAAGCCTTTTAGCCCTCGCCAATTGGTGGCGCGTGTCGAGGCTGTGCTGCGGAGAACCAGTGACCGGCAGCAAAGTGCCTCCGGGCCACTAAAAGTGGGCGATCTGCTGCTGGATCCGGCGCGCTGCGAAGTTCAGGTGGGAAAGCAGAAATCGCAGCATCTCACCAAATTAGAATGCAAACTGCTCGAAGCTCTGATGATCAATCATGAGCAGGTGCTGACCTTTGAAATGCTCATCGATGATATTTGGGGGCCGGTAGGCGGCGACCGCAGCATGTTGAAACAGCTTATTTATCGCTTGCGCCGCAAAGTTGAAACCGACCCTTCCCAACCGGCTTATATCGTCACCGTTCAGGGGGTTGGTTATATTTTAGAGAATTGAGATTCAACGTTTAGCCCGCCAATAAAGCTTCCAAGTCCTGAACGGCCTGATCCCGGCTTTGAAAGTGAATGGCGTTGATCCCAAATTCACGCGCCCCGCGGATATTCTCGATAAAATCATCTACGAAAACGGCTTCTTCCGGCGTAACCGCCAAACGTTCCATGGCGATTTGAAAGATCAGCGGGTTGGGTTTCATAATCCCTTCATCCCCGGAACCCACAATCACATCGAAAACATTCAGGATGCCCCACTCTTCCAAAGCAGCGGGTAGTTCGCTCCAGGCATTGCTGATAATGCCGATTTTATAGCGCGGTTTGAGAGAGCGGATATATTCGATTAACGCCATATCCAGCACATCCCCGGCGAAGAAACGCTCACGCAGATCGGGGTAAGCGCCATCGCTGAGATTTAACTGCTCGCGAGCATAATCCCAGATTTCTTTTTGGGTCAGTTCTCCTTTTTGGGCGCGAGCGCCCTGTTCTCCCCCAAAGACGAGTTCCACTAAATAGTCCCGCGTCACCCCTAACTCTGCGGCAAGTTCCGCTCTGGGTGCGGCATCCTCCGTTCGCATGAGAACGCCGCCAATATCCCAAATCACAGCTTTGATGGGCATGTTCATCTCCATTTTCTCTCTTGAGTTGGTTTCGCCAGAAGTATAGGGAGATTGAGTGCTGCCGTCAAGCAGGTGTGATGGGAAATCTCCTTACGATTTTTACGCAGCACCCGGAGCAGTGAGCCGGGAACAAGCTTCGACCTAGCTCAACCTGTTCCTGGCTTGCCGTCGAAGGGGCCGCTGAGTATGTAACATGAGTTCGTTAAGGTGATCATTTCCAGTGTGATGAAATTTTTCAGTAAGGGTTTAGCTTGAGGCGGAGTACTGCTATAATACGGCTGTGCAAAGTAATTTTGGCGTATTCTCTGCAAAAACGGCCCAGCATTTTAATTTAGGGTAAGAAAAATGAATAATTTACTGAGCAATCCGATTTTTGTCATTTTTGGGGCCTTTGTGGTGCTGGCCATCGGTGTTCTATTGGGCCTTTTGTTGAGCAGTTTCTTTCGGGAAGATAGCGATAAAGGTGGGTCGAAAAAAACAAAATCCCCCAACCAAAATTTGGTTGAGATCGCGCATTTGTGGCGCGATCAGCGTGATCGGCGGATGGTTTTCCAGATTGAAAACGAATACTATAAGCGCAGCAGTGATCTCACTCCGAAGGAAAAAGAGATTTTATTGAAGGTGGTGATGGATTTTTATCAGTGGCTGGAACCCCCCAGCACGATAAAACCCGAAGCGGCGGAGAAAATCTCCGTTCCCGATTCTGCGATGGATGCCAGGTTGACCGCAGTTACCCTGGAAAATAAACCGGAGCCGAAGCGCCCCGGTTTCCGCCCGATGGAAATTTTTACGCAAGCCCTGGAGGCAGAAGTCTCCACCTCGGCCATCCCTGCCCAAAGCATTGTCGCTCAAATTGACGCCATCCTGCAAGAAAATCTCAATGCCGCTAATATGCAAAAATGGGCCGTTCGTCTGGTAGAGTTTCCTGACCGCGGTATGGTGGTGATGGTAGGCTTGGAACAATACGAAGGCATTGATGCTGTCCCCTATGAACGCGTGCGCGTGATGATCCGCCAGGCCGTTGCTGAATGGGAGCGGCGGGTCGGATAATGGAATACCCCCGCTCACAAATTGCGTTTCCTGCCTGCTAAAAAAGCGCAATTTGTGACCGGGAAGGGCATCAAAAAAGCCCTGGCATGAGATCATCTCGCTGGGGCATTTTCTTGCAAGGGGAAACGAAACAAGTGATTTTTGCTAAAGGGTGGAAGCTATTTTCTGATATCCCGCAGTCAGCATCTCAACCAGGTCTGCGCGCTCGCTGTCCGGCAACATCGCCGCTCTAGCGGCAGCTAGGGTTTGATCGCGCAAAATCGACAACGGGATGCCCAATTCTTCATTCGCCAAACGATATTCCTGACTCAGAATGATTTGTGAAATGCTGGGATCATCCGTATTGAGCGTGACATTCAAATCCGCAGAGAGCATGCGTGCAAATGGATGTGTTGCCAAAACGGGGATCACGCCTGATTGGTAATTGCTGGTGATACAGACCTCAAAGGTGGTACCTCGCTCTTGGGCCAGTGCCACCGTATGGGGGTCTTCCATCACGCGGACCCCATGCCCAACGCGCTGCGTTTTGAAATCTTCAATGGCCTGGTGCACATTCTCTGGGCCGCCCCATTCACCGGCATGGATGGTGATATCCAATCCCGCTTGCCGCGCTTCCCGAAAAATGCCAATAAACGGCGCAGCGGGTGCAGTGGCCTCGCTGCCAGCCAAATCCAGGCCTACAATCCCGCGATCTTTGCGCTCCACCGCCAAACGGGCTACTTTTTCGGCTAATTCCAGGCTTTCGTGACGGTTGATACTGGCGATCAGGCGAGTTTTTACGCCCGATTCCGCTTCGCCTTTTTGCGCCCCATCGATCACCCAATCCATCACCTCACCTAGTGGAAAATCTTCGGCCTTGCTCAAAGCCACAGGAGTAAAGCGTAATTCCAGGTAGCGGATGTTGTCAATGGCGGCATCTTCGATGGCTTCGCGGGTGATGCGCCCAATGACATCGGGCGAGCGATAAAATAAACGCAGGGTGGCAAATTTCGAAAGAAAATTTTCAAAGGTATAAGGTTCGTCTTCCCCCACCTGCACTAAAGGACGGAGATGCTCAGTTCCCACTAAATTGATCTCGTGGATGTGCCCAATTTCGATCAGCGTGCTGAGCCTCACCGAACCTTCCAGGTGCCGGTGTAGATCTACCTTGGGCAGAGCAGTATAAAAATCGAGCGAGCGGCGAGCTTTTGCGTGCATCTAGTGAGCCTGTATTCCTAAAATAAGGAGTACGTTAGTATACCATTGATAGAGGCGGGCAATTTCACGCCTCTATCAATGGCGAAGTTAATCTCAATCTTTTAACCTTTATCGCCGCCTGCGCCCGCGTTTCTTTTTGGCGGTTGTGTCTTCGCTGGGGGGGGCCTCTGTCGCTGCTTCAGCGACCAGTGCCGGAGCATCCTCCACTTCATTGATGTTGGATTGTACGCTGCTGAGATCACGCGGTCGGTAGGTGAACATCCGGGTTACCAGGCTCATGCGCATATCTCGCAGCAGCCCCTGGAACATCTCGAAAGCCTTATTTTTGTATTGCACCAACGGATCGCGCTGCGCATAAGCCTCCAACCCAATCGAAACGCGCAAGGCTTCCATCTGAGTCAAATACTCAACCCATAATTCCGAAATCACCCGCAGCAACAACTGCCGGTAAATTTGGGTGATGGCCTGCCGCCCCAATTCTGCCTCAATCTGATTTTGCTGCACCTCGGGGAGGGTATTAAAACTCTGAGAACGGATTTCAGCAAAGGCGCTTTCACCCAGGGCTTTGCGCAG
The DNA here is from genome assembly GCA_003513015.1 of Chloroflexota bacterium. Lineage (GTDB taxonomy): Bacteria > Chloroflexota > Anaerolineae > Anaerolineales > UBA11858 > UBA11858. Next base: position 1,366 of record DOTA01000101.1, on the reverse strand, counting down.
GCCCGCGCGTGCAGTAGCATCCAAATCAGCGGGACGGACCGCACCCAGGCGGTTGATCTCGCTCTCGCCCCAAACCTGGCGAATGGCGGCTTGCGCTCCCTGAAGGTGAGTGAGCACCTCTTGGGTGATCTCCTCCGTCTCGCGGTTTTCCAACAGTTTGGCGGCGGCATAGATGAAAGTGATGCGCGTGGTGCGCACCCAAATTCGGCGGTGGGTTTTGCGGTCGAAATCGGCGCGCCGCCCCTGGGGAATGGTCAGCAGCAGCCGGTATAGATCAGAAGTATCCAGGGTTTCTTTGTCCAGCCGGTCAAGCCCTTTCTCCAAATCGCTGGCAATTTGCCCCGGGGTTTCGGCATCACCGATGAAGCGTTCCAGTCGGTTGGCAAAAGTATTCTCAACAGCTTCAATCACCTGATCGGAGAGATCATCCCAATCGGCATCATTCAACGAGATGCCAGCCAGGCCAATCTCTTCCCGGATCAGGCGCTGCACCGCGCCTACCAGCCGGGCGATTGTCAGGCCGGTCATCACCTTTTCAATTTGATCGCGCACAGTTTCAGCCGCGGCTCGCGGGTCATCGCGCAATTCACGGATTTGGGCATTATTCAGGCGGATCGGCAGGCGCACCACCTGAACCAGTTCCTCGGCCAGTTGTTGCGGGCTACGGGTATCGCTTTCATCGCCATCCTCGATCCCTTCGATGAAAGCATCGAGGGTATCCAGGCGCTCTTCCAATTGCTCTTCCATGCGCGTCAGGCTCTGATCGAGCAGGTGATTGACGCTGGCGAGGGTGTGCTCCTCTTCCGCTTTGATGGCTTCAGCTGAAATTTTCAAGAGCGCGGCTTGGGCTTGTTGACGAGTGAGATTTGCGGATTTTCGCCCCATCATTTGTTCAGCGATTAAGCGGATCGAGTACGAAGGGAAAATGCTGTTGTGTAGCGGCAGCGAGGGCTGAATTTGCTCCAGCCAGGCTAATAATTTCCAGGGGCCGCCTTCATCGGCCAGGGCTTCGGGCACGCGCTGGAGCACTTCGGTTTTGAGCATCTCGGTGACATCATCGTTGAGATCATCTTTGATGAAGATGCGATCGCGCTGCCCGTAGATTTTGCCGCGCTGGGTGTTGAGCACATCATCGTATTCCAGTAAATGCTTGCGCACATCAAAGTTGGCCCCCTCCACTCGGGTTTGGGAGGATTCAACGATACGGCTGACCAGGTTATTTTCGATGGGCAAAGCATCATCCACGCGCAGGCGGGAGAGCATGCTTTCCATTTGCTGGCCGCCAAAGCGCACCATCAAATCATCTTCTAGGGAGAGATAAAACCGAGATGATCCGGGATCACCCTGGCGGGCGGCGCGGCCGCGC
>DOTA01000481.1 GCA_003513015.1 Chloroflexota bacterium | reverse complement strand
TGAAGCCGAGGATGGCGTTGAGCGCCACAATCGCCAGGATCACAATTACCTCGGTGAACTCGCCCAGGAAAGCCGAAACCAGGGCGGCGATGAGCAGCACGATGACCATGACTTCTTTGAACTGGCTGAAGAAGATTTTCCAGGGGCTTTTTTGGCCGTGCTCAACCAGCTCATTGGGGCCATATTGGCTCAGGCGAGTTTGAACTTCGGTTTTGCTCAGGCCGTTTAGGGAATCGCTTTTGAGGTTTTCGAGGACTTCTTGTGGGGAAAGTTGATAGTTCTCCATCGGGTGGTTCCTTTCTTTTATATTTTACACGCCATCGAACGTTCGGTAAACTTACCTGGCGATTTCCAGAGTACAATATTCTTATCTCGCAAAAATGACCCTTTTTTGTTTTGGAGGCCTGATGAGCGCACAATCACGAGCCGGTCAACCGGCGCCCCTTGAGAGTTTAGTCAATGTTCCTCGCCTGGTTTCGGCCTATTACACCCACCAACCCGATCCCGGCCATCCGACCCATCGGGTGGCTTTTGGCACCTCGGGGCATCGCGGCACTTCATTAAATTATAACTTTAATGAAAATCATATTCTGGCGGTCAGCCAGGCGATTTGCGAATTGCGCGCCGCTCGCCACATCAACGGCCCGCTTTACGTGGGTATGGATACGCACGCCCTTTCGGAACCAGCGCTGTATTCGTCCATCGAGGTTTTTGCCGCCAATGGGCAAGAGATTTTCATCCAACAGGGCTTGGGTTACACCCCCACCCCGGTAATTTCGCATGCCATTCTCACCTATAATCGCGGGCGGAAATCCGGGCTGGCCGATGGCGTGGTCATCACACCCTCACACAATCCCCCCACGGATGGCGGCTTCAAATATAACCCGCCCGCGGGCGGCCCGGCCGACACCGCAACTACCCAGTGGATTCAAGATCGCGCCAACCAGATTTTGGCCGAAGGCCTGCGGGATGTCAAACGCCTGCCGCTCGCCAAAGCCCTCAAAGCCGCAACCACGCATGAATATGATTATATTTCCCCGTATGTGGCCGATTTGGAGAACGTGATCGCTCTGCCCGCCATCGCCGCGGCCAATCTGAAAATTGGAGTTGATCCCATGGGTGGGGCAGGGATCAACTTTTGGGATCCGATTGCCACCCGATACGGCCTCAACCTGGAACTCGTTAACCGCCGCGTGGACCCCACTTTTGCCTTTATGACTCTCGATCATGACGAAAAAATCCGCATGGATTGTTCTTCGCCTTATGCCATGGCCAGCCTAATCGGGCTGAAAAACCAGTTCGATATCGCCTTTGGCAACGACCCCGATTATGACCGCCACGGCATCGTGACCCCCAGCGTGGGGTTGATGAATCCCAATCATTTTCTGGCCACGGCCATCTGGTATCTCTTCCAAAACCGTCCCGGTTGGGGCCAGGAGGTCGCTATTGGCAAAACCCTGGTTTCCAGTTCGATGATCGACCGCGTAGCTGCCCACTTAGGCCGCCGCTTGTGTGAAGTCCCGGTGGGATTCAAATATTTTGTGGATGGCCTGCTGGATGGCTCTTTTGGCTTTGGCGGCGAAGAGAGTGCCGGGGCTTCTTTCTTGCGCAAAGATGGCACGGTTTGGACCACCGACAAAGATGGGATTATCCTCGATTTATTAGCTGCCGAGATTTTAGCGGTTACCGGCCGCGACCCGGGCTTGCACTATCAAGATTTGGAAGCTCAGTTCGGTAGTTCCGTTTATCAACGCATGGATGCGCCCGCCAGCCCGGCCCAAAAAACCGCCCTGGCCAACCTGACCCCCGAGATGGTCAGCGCCGAAGAAATGGCGGGCGANNTTGAAAGTGGTCACCGCAAATGGCTGGTTTGCCGCCCGGCCCTCGGGCACGGAGAACATCTACAAAATCTACGCCGAAAGTTTCCTCGGCGAGGCGCATCTCCGGCAAATCCAAAGTGAAGCGCAAGTGATTGTCGGCGCAGCCTTTAAAAAGGCGGGGCTGTAAGCCAAAGCTTGTGTTTACGGGATCAATTACGGGATAATGGGCAAAGAATTTTCGCCCATTATCCCGTTTTCTTTAGGAACCAACTTCAGCAATGTAATCCTCCATAATTTGCTCCAAAATATCCAGGGGTACGGCACCACTCCCCAAAATCAAATTATGGAATTGGCGCAGATCAAACTGTTCACCGAGTTGTTCTTCCGCTCGGGCGCGTAGTTCCACGATTTTATTCATCCCCATTTTGTAGGCTAAAGCCTGAGCGGGCCAGGCAATATAACGAGCAACTTCAAATTGCAGCATGCCTTTATCCATTCCGGTATTTTCCAGCATAAAATCAACCGCCTGATCGAAAGTCCAGCCCTGGGTATGGATACCCGTATCAGCCACCAAACGGGCAGCCCGGAAAGCTTCGTATTGCAAACGCCCTAAATCGCCATAGGGGTCAGTGGCGTAGACGCCGGTTTCAGCCATCAGTTTTTCAGCATAGAGCGCCCAACCTTCCACATAGGCGGTAAAGAGGCTGCCTCGCCGGAAGGATGGTAAATCCATTTCTAGGGCGAGGGCGATCTGGGTGTGATGGCCGGGCACGGCTTCGTGATAGGCCAGTGAGGCCATCCCGTAGCGCGGTTCCGCACCGCTGACCGCGGCGTAAAAGGCACCTGGGCGCGAGCCATCCACCGCAGGGCCAATGTAGTAGCCGCCCGAGGCCCCAGGGATCACGATCACATCTGCTTTAGGTTGCAAATCGAGTACCTGGGCCGCGCGCACTTTGGCATCCGCGATAATGGCTTCGTACCCCTCCACAACCTCACGCCCGTAGAGCGTGCCGCCCTCGGTTTCGATCCGGTTGAATAGCTGCGTTAAAGTTTCATCGGTGGGGTAGCCCAATAGATCGAAAATTAGGCGCATTTCGGCCTGGATGCGGGCCAGATCATCCAGCCCCATCTGGTGAATTTCCTCGGGGGTTAGTTCGGTGGTGGTGTAGTGCTGCACCCGGTACGTGTAGTAGGCCTCCCCATTTGGGAATTGCCAGACGCCAGCCTCCGTGGGGGCGCGCTTCTCCAAATCGGAGAGGTAGGCTGCCAATTTGCCATAAGCCGGGATCACGGTGTTTTCGATTTCTGCCTCGGCCGCGGCTAAAAGCTCATTTTTTTCCTGGGAACTCATTGTGCTTAAGGCGGCCAGCTTTTCTGAGAGCGTAGTATAGAAAACCGTGGAGGTGGCCGAGGCGTTCGCCATGTTCCGAATATCACCCATTGACCATTGCAGGATAAAACGCGGCGTAATCACACCACTCTCCTCGCTCAACTTCATATTGTCGATGACCTGCTCAAACTTGGTATCTACTTGCGAGAGGCGCGTGATGTAATCTTCGGCATCTTGTTGGCTGCGGATAGGATGAATATCGCTGAAAAAATTGATGAGTTGGTACTGCACGCCAGTAATAAAGTGCGTGATGGGGTAATCGTAGCGCAAAAACTCCTGGCCGCGCAGCGTATCTTCCAGATAGTAGGCGTAAATATCGTAGTTGAGTTGCTGTTCGGGGATCAGCGCGGCGCGCTCGTAGGTTTGCAACACCTCCAAAATGTGGGCGTAGAGGGCGTAAGTGTCGAGTCTGTAGGGTTCAGAAATATCGGTGAGTTGATCGTTGCCCACCCCAAAGGTTTCGGAAAGCCCCAATTCGGTGAGCAGTTCAGGGTCGCGGCGCATGATGCTGAACCAGGATTCTTCGAGGAACTCATCGAAGGGTAGGTTCTCAAATTTGATGGGATCACCCGCCGAGGGAGTTTCAGTCTTGGTTTGGCGCGGGGAGGTGGTCTCCGGGGCAGGAGACTCCTTGAGAGGCGCGGCCTCCTCAGGGGTTGGAGTGTCCACAACTGATTCCGTACCCTGCGGCGGCGCGCTGGTTTCCATCGGGGCTGTGGTACATCCTAACAAAAGTATGAACATCAAAAATAACAAAGTCACAAATTTGTGCTTCATCGTTCACTCCTGTTCGCGGTCGGCGGTCCGCCGTCAGTGGTCAATTGTCCTCATGTTAATTATCCCTGAAATCCCCAT
>DOTA01000164.1 GCA_003513015.1 Chloroflexota bacterium | reverse complement strand
ACCAGCGAAATTCAGCGTTTGGTGATATCCCGCATGGAAACGGGGCTGAGGTAAACGGCTGCATTATGACCTGCTAAATCTTTGAGAAACGATGAATCCCGCAAAAATTTTGCGGTGGGATTAATCTTCCATGTATATTGTCAACACTTATAAGCGGCTCTTTGAAGCATCTATTCGATATATGAATCGTTCCAAAACGCAGATTCTTATCGAGTGGCTGGTAATATTTTGGGTTGCGTATTTTCTTTGCTTTGTAGAACTACTAGATTTCAACCCCAATTATCTGCAACAAAACGGAGAACAGAATGAAAGCGCTACTCGACCGTTATTAGCTGAAATTGGTCTAAAACGGTATGGTGAAATTCCTTTGTGGAATCATTATATGCAAACCGGTTTCCCGCAGGCCGGAGATCTACTCGGCCACTTTTGGTCGCCAATTGCCACCATTCCTGTGTGGATTTGGGGTGGCATTGTGGGGATGAAAATATCAGTTTTTTTGTCTTTCATGCTTGCAGGCTTTGGGCAATGGTATCTGGCTCAAACCATGGGGATCAAAGGGATATTCCGCCTTTGGGCCGCGTTGATGTTTATGCTTTCAGGGGGATTAGCGCTCTTGTGGCATCTGGGGTGGTATGAATTACTGGTGGGCATGGCCTGGTTCCCCTGGGTTTTTGCCAGCTTTTGGCAAGCCTTGCACAAAAAAACGATCAGCTCACTCATATGGACCGCAATCTGTTTGGGAATGGTCTTAACCACCGGCGGAGGCTACTACCCGATCTATTTGTTGGTTTGTGCCATCATCATTTTAGGGGTAGCGATTGGCTTTGCATCCGCTCAACAAAAAAAACAAATGTTCAAACGCTCCTTTTGGATTGCCCTGCTGGGTTTGGGATTGATTGCTGTGTATGTTTTTCCCCTGTACCAGGGTTTCCAACTCATCACCCGAGAGGTTGGCCCTGATCTGGAGCAATTTGGATCGCAGCCCGTGCATTATGCGCTGATTAACTATCTCGTCTCAGCGGGTGAATGGTTCCATGCTACCATTTTAGGCACATCCGGCGGATGGAATTGGTTTTATATCGGGCCGTTGTCATTAGGAAGCCTGATTTTCCTACCGTTCGCCCTGCGCAGATGGCGGCCTCGCTCAGGTTTATGGGCTATGACGATTCTGTTTTGTGCGCTCATCCTATGGCACGCAAACCGTTATACGCCGGTTAAATATATTTACGATTGGCTGCCTTTTCTTTATAACTTGCGGTTTCCCAATCGTCTCCTAATTTTAGCAGCCAGCCCACTTTTAATTTTGAGCGGCGCCAGCTTGCAAACCGCCTTTTATCTGTTGCGCAAAAAACTTCGTACGATCCGGATCACAATCACCACTCAAAAAAAGACATTCATCGTTTCCGGTGGGTGGGTTGCCATTTTGCTGGCCTTTGCCCTCTTATTCACCAGTTTCCGAAATGTCTATGCCACAAACCAGAGTTTTGCCATGCCCCCAAGTGCACAGCTTGAGCCGAAGGCTTACACTGCGCTGCGTTGGCTCAAAACGTATGATCCCAGCCTGTATTACACCAGCGTAGGCACATTCGCCATCTTCTGGAGTTGGACTTCGGTGGCCTACGATCTGGAAATGCCGGTCTATAATTTCGTTTATAGCCAGCGTTTGAAAACCCAAGATCAGCAAAATTCTCCCGAGGCACCTTTCTCAGCCCAACCTAAATATACCTTTTGGCGAACCGATGAACCCTTGCCCAAAGATGCAACGCTCCTCCGTGAGTTCGATGGGATAAATTTATGGTACTTTCCTGATGCGCTACCCTTTGCATTTTGGGTGCCTACCGAAACCCTGCAAACCAGTGCAAAAATCACCAAAAATGATGTGCAAGCAGCCGAGGTAATTTACGATGGCCCCAACCGCGTGCTGGTTTCCGGATCGCCACCTGGCGAAAATCAACAACTCGTTGTGCTGGTGAGCAATTATCCCGGTTGGAAGTTAAACATTGATGGACAACCCGCCGAGCTTATTCCTGTAAACGATTACCTGGGGGCAAAAGCCGGACCTGGAACGCATATTTATACATTTATATTTGCCCCTGTCGCGTACTTTCTCGGACTCGCGGTTTCAATTTTTACCATCATCCTGATGATCTTCCTGTTTATTCGCGAAAAAGTGTTTTCGAAAAAAGATCAGGATAAAATTCAACCCGAAGATTCTCCTGCGCTCTCAAATTCCCCTTCTCCCAATCCTTGATTTACAGAGTAAAAACCATGAAAGCCATCATCTTCCACCAACACGGCGGACCCGAAGTTCTCGAATACGCCGATTTTCACACCCCCGAACCCGGCCCCGGCGAAGTACTCGTTAAACTCGAAGCCGCGGCCCTCAACCGCATGGATTTATGGGTGCGCAACGGCTGGCCGGGCATCAGACTGGCGTATCCCCATATTCCCGGTGCCGACGGTGCCGGCGAAGTCGTCGCTTTAGGACCCTCTCTCCCCGCGGGAGATGGGCCGGGGGTGAGATTGGGTGACCGCGTAGTCATCAATTCCAACCTGGGCTGCGGAAACTGTGATTTTTGCCTGTCGGGGCAAGATAACCGCTGCCAAAGTTGGCATTTGCTGGGTGAAACCGTGTGCGGCACCTACGCCGAATATGTGGCTGTGCCCCTGCGCCAGGTATTTCCGCTGCCCAAAGATGCCGATGCTCATCTGGCCGCCGCGGCCGGGCTGGTGTACCATACCGCCTGGCACTCTCTGATCACGCGCGGCCAACTCCGGGCCGGTGAAAGTGTGCTAATCGTCGGCGCTTCCGGCGGCGTCAATACCGCCTGCATCCAAATCGCCAAATTTGCCGGTGCCACCGTTTACGTGGTGGGTTCCAATCCCCGAAAATTAGCCATCGCCGATTTGATGGGAGCCGATCACCTGATCGACCGCTCNNAATTTGAGATCGACAACCGCTTTATCTTCGGCAAACATCTCAACATCATTGGTTCCACCATGGGTACCCTGCAAGATTTCGCCACCGTAATGAAATTGGTGCTTTCTGGTAAACTCAAAGTCGCTCAAGATCGATCTTTCCCGCTCTCTGAGGCCCGCGCCGCCCATGAACGCCTCGAAAGCGGCGAACAGCTCGGTAAAATCACCCTACAAATCAGTGCTTGACCCTTCCCAAATGGCAAATCCCAAATCCGCTAAGCGTCCTCTGAGCGTAACGTCCTTAGCCTGGGCGGTGTTAATTATGGCGTTGTTGGGCTGGCTGCGGTTCATCGAAGTGCTACGTCAGTGGAAATACCTGCTAGACCTGAGCCCTGCGCCACCCGTGCTGTATCTGGCACTGACCGGCCTGATCTGGGGCTTGGCAGGCAGCGCCCTGGTTTGGGGCCTGGTTTTGGGAAGCAGTTGGGCGCCTCGTTTTTTGCAAATCACCGCCATTCTCTACACCCTCGCCTACTGGGCAGACCGTTTGCTGCTCGCCGACCCCACCGCCATCGCCACCCGTTGGCCCTTTGCCCTGAGTTTAAACCTTGCCCTGCTCGCTCTATCTTTTTGGGTGCTCCTGCGCCCCCAAACCCGGCAATATTTTCACCCAGTGGAACCTGACAGGTTTTGACACCCGCAAATCGGTAAAAAGGTACCGAACACAGCAACGAAATCTACAGGATCAAGAAATTATCCCGAACTAATACCCCGGAGAACCCCATGAGTGACGATCCCAAAATCCAACGCCTGCGCGAACTCAAATCCCAATCCCGCCTGGGCGGCGGGCAGGCCCGCATCGATGCCCAGCACAAAAAAGGCCGTCTGACCGCCCGCGAGCGTATCGACATGCTGCTCGACAAAGGTTCCTTTCGCGAAATCGACGCCTTCGTGGTGCACCGCACCAACAATTTTGGCATGGATAAAAACCAGATTCTTTCGGATAGTGTTGTCACCGGCTGGGGCACCATCAACGGACGCCTGATTTACATCTTCTCGCAAGATTTCACCGTCTTTGGCGGGAGCCTCGGCGAGGTCCACGCCGAAAAAATTGTCAAAATCATGGATATGGCTATGAAAAACGGCGCACCTGTGATTGGATTAAACGATTCCGGTGGGGCGCGCATCCAGGA
>DOTA01000430.1 GCA_003513015.1 Chloroflexota bacterium | reverse complement strand
GTAACAGGTATCGTATGTGCGCCGCCCGGCATAGTCGAGCACAATCGCTTCATCGGGCACGCCTAACTTGATGGCGTACTGGCGCATGGATTCAGGTTCGTTGTGATATTCAAAGCGATTATCGCCGCTCATCAGCAATTTTCCCACTTTGCCCGCAAAATAGAGTTGGGCGGCGGTTTCCACCCGGTCGCGCAGCACGCGGGTAGCGCGGCCATCCCGGGTGAGACCGGCCCCAAAGACGATAGCAACCGGGCTAGGTGGTACTTCCTCCAGCGTTTCGATGCGGGTGCTGGCGTACAGCGCCGTGATCAGGCGCGGCAGCAAAGTCAGCAACAACCCCAGCGAGGCTGCCAACAAAGCAAATTTAATGAGCAATTTGACGATCTTTTTGAACATGGCGGCATTTTATCACACGGGAAGATTCAACGCGCCAGCGAATCCCCTCCCTTGCAATGTACCCTCCCCGCGGTTACAATCCCCAACATGACCATTGACCCCCAATATCAGGCTGCCCTCGACTACCTTTACAGTTTCGTCGATTTCAGCCTCACCCACCAACAAAACTTAGCCCCTGAGAATTTTGATCTGGCGCGCATGCGGGATTTGATGCAGGCGCTAGGCAATCCTCAAGAAACCTACAAAATTATCCATGTAGCCGGCACCAAAGGCAAAGGCTCGGTTTGCGCCTTTTGCGCGGCCGCCCTGCGGGAATCGGGTTTCAAAACCGGGTTGTACACCTCGCCACATCTCAAAGATTTTGAAGAGCGCATCCAAATTAATGGCGAACCGATTTCGCAGGCCGATTTGGTCGCCCTGGTTGACGAAATCAAACCCTTCGTGGCGACGATCCCGGGCCTGACCACCTTCGAGATTTCCACGGCGCTGGCTTTCTGGCACTTCGCCCGCCAGGGGACGGAAATTGCCGTGATCGAAGTGGGCCTGGGGGGACGGCTGGATGCCACCAACGTGGTCACACCCCTGGTTTCAGTGATCACTTCCATCTCCAAGGATCATACCTACGTTTTAGGGGATACCCTCTCTGAGATCGCTACCGAAAAAGGGGGGATCATCAAACCCGGCTTGCCGGTGGTGCTGGCCCCGCAGCGCGATGAACCCCGCGAGAAACTCCACCAAATCGCCGAAGAACGCGGCTGCCCGCTCACCCAGGTAGGGCGCGATTACAAATTCAGCATCAAATCCCGTTCCCTCCGGGGGCAGATTTTTTCTTTATGGAAATCCGACGAAACCAAAAATCCGGTTTTGCTCGAAATTCCCTTGCTGGGCGATCATCAAGCCGAAAACGCGGCCACCGCTTACGTGGTGCTGCAGACCATCAAAGCTGCGGGCGTGGACCTCAGCGAAGGGGCTATCCGCCAGGGATTAGCCGAAACCAACTGGCCGGGGCGCTTTGAAATCTTGCAGCCAGAGCCGCCGATCATTATCGATTCGGCACACAATGCCTATTCCGCTCGCGTCTTGCAAAACACCCTGGATCAATACTTTCCCGAGAAGCCCATGATCTTGATCGTGGGTTTTTCCGCTGATAAAGATGTTTCCAGCATGCTCAACGCCTGGCTACCGCGGGCCCGGATGGTGATTGCCACCGAATCCGGCCATCCGCGCGCCATGCCTGCCGCTGAACTTGCCGAACTGGTGCGCTCGCTGAAAGATATTCCCGTAAATGCCACGCCCAATGCCACAGAAGCGTTGAACACCGCCCTGGAAAACCTCGGCCCGGATGATTTGATCATCACCGCGGGCAGCGTTTTTATGGCTGCCAGCCTGCGCGTGGCCTGGATTGAGCGGCAGAATCAGGCAAATTGGTAGACTTTTTCTAAAAAAATAGTATCTACTCAACCATCTCGTCGATAGCACACTGAACCCCGTTGAAGTGTGCGGCAATTGGCAAACCGCATCCTTCGACAGGCTCAGGATGTTACTTTTCGGCCCTGGCCAGAGCCGTTAAAAAAATAAAAAAACAGGGGCATAATCCCCCTCTGAAAGGGAGAATGATTATTAATGGATGAAAACAACTGGGATCCTTTTGATGAAGATGAGTTCGCCGAAGCCATGCAGCGGCGCACCGAGGAACTCTATAAAGTAAAAGATTTAATGCCCAATGACGATGGGTTAATTGAAGGGCCGGTGTTGCCCATGCGCGATGTGGTCATTTACCCCCACATGGTTTCGCCGATCTTTGTGGGGCGTGAAAGCACGCTGTGGTCTATCGAAGAGGCCCACTCCGAAACCCAAACGGTGATTGCCCTGACGCAGCGCGACCCGGGCAACGATAATCCTGGCCCGGATGATTTCTTTCCCATCGGCGTGGAAATGGCCGTAGGGCGGCTACTTAACATGCCCGATGGTTCTTATTCTGCCCTGGTGCAAGCCCGCCGCCGCGTAGAGTTGATCGAGTTCACCCAAGTGGAACCCTACTTGCGGGCGCGCGTCCGTCCGGTCTATGAAAGTGTGCGTGTCGACCGCGAAATCGACGCCACCATGCGCACCGCCGTGGAACTTTTCAACCGCTGCATCCAACTCAACCGCAGCCTGCCCGAAGAGGCCCACCTTTTCGCCCTCAACATCGAAGAACCGGGCTGGTTGGCCGACATGATTGCCACCTCCATCTCGCCAAACCTGAAAGAGCGGCTGAAATTATTGGCAATGGTTGATCCCCGCAAACGGTTGGAACAGATCGTCTCGCTGCTGGCCCAAGAATTGGATGTGCTCGAGTTGGAAGATGAAATCCAATCGCGCACCAAATCCGAGGTAGATCGCACCCAACGAGAATTTTACCTGCGCGAGCAGATGAAGGTGATCCAAACCGAATTGGGCGAAGGCGACCCCTGGATAGCCGAAGTGGCCGAGTTGCGCACTCGCATCGAAAGCGTGGGCCTGCCCGAAGAAGCAGAACTGCGCGCCATCAAAGAAGTGGGCCGCCTGACTCAAATGCCGCCGGTCTCTCCCGAAGTGGGCATCATCCGCACCTACATCGATTGGATTCTGGAACTCCCCTGGGATAAACTCACCGACGACAACCTGGATGTCAGCAATGCGGCCCAAATTCTAGAAGATTACCATTTTGGCCTGCCCAAAGCCAAAGAACGCATTTTAGAATTTATCGCCATCAAAAAACTGCGTCCCAAAAAGACGCGCCAGCCCATCCTGTGTTTTATCGGCCCACCCGGAACCGGCAAAACATCTCTGGGGCGCTCGATTGCTGAAGCCTTAGGGCGCAAATTCGTGCGGCTCTCCCTGGGCGGCGTGCGCGATGAAGCAGAAATCCGCGGGCACCGGCGCACTTACATTGGGGCTTTGCCAGGGCGCATCATCCAAACCATGCGGCGCGCCGAAACCAGCAATCCGCTCTTTATGCTCGATGAAATCGACAAACTAGGCGCTGATTTCCGCGGCGATCCCTCTTCGGCCCTACTGGAAGTGCTCGATCCCGAGCAAAATAACGCCTTTTCGGATCACTACCTGGAATTGGCCTTTGATCTCTCGCGCGTGATGTTCATCACCACCGCCAACACCGATGCCACCATCCCGCCCGCTTTGCTGGATCGCATGGAAGTGATCGAATTTCCCGGCTATATCGAAGAAGAAAAACTCGAAATCTGTCGCCGCTTTTTAATCCCGCGCCAGTTGGAAGAAAACGGCCTGGATGATGAAGACATCCGCTTTTCTGAACAGTCGCTGCAACGCATCATCCGCGAATACACTTACGAAGCCGGGGTGCGCAATCTGGAGCGTGAAATCGGGCGCGCCTGCCGCAAGATCGCTCGCCTGAAAGCCGAAGAGAAACCTTACCCCACCCAAATTGCCTCCACCTCCATCGAAAAATTCCTGGGGCCGCCCCAATTCTTCAACTTGGAGGCTGAACGCGAAGATGAAATCGGCGTGGCGACCGCGGTGGCCTGGACTTCCAATGGCGGCGAGATCATGCCCGTGGAAGTGCTGCTGATCGAAGGCAAAGGCAATTTGCAACTCACCGGCCAACTCGGCGAAGTGATGCAAGAATCCGCTCAGGCCGCGCTCTCGTACCTGAAATCCCGCGCCAGCGAATTAGGCATTGACCCAGATGTTTTCGAGAACATCGACATTCACATCCACATCCCGGAGGGCGCTATTCCCAAAGATGGCCCCAGTGCGGGCATTACTATGGCAACCGCCCTGACCTCGGCTTTCACGCGCCGCAAAATCCGGCGGGATGTGGCCATGACCGGCGAAATCACGCTGCGTGGGCGGGTGCTGCCCATCGGCGGGGTGCGCGAAAAGGTGCTGGCTGCCCACCGGGCCGGGGTTAAAACCGTGATCATCCCCAAGCGCAATCTCAAAGACCTGGTGGATGTGCCCAAAAAAGCCCGCAGCGATCTGGATATCCGCCCGGTAGAACACCTGGATGAAGTGCTCGAAATTGCGCTGCTGCCCCCGGAGCCGAGAAGCAAACGTCCACGGGCAACCAGCCGCAAGGCCAAATCCGAAGCTCCCCCTGAGGAACTGGATTTATAAACGGGCCGGGTATCCGCTAAAATTCCCAAATGTCAACGAACGCGCAAGCTCTACTCGATCTCATCGCCTCAGGGATGTCGGCTACCTTGCACTGGTATCCGGAGGATGTGGCCATCTCGCAGTTGGCTGCAACCCTGGTGGGGATGGCAAACGCCCAGGGGGGCAGCCTCCTTTTGGGCGTTTCGCCGCGTGCCGGACACATCCTGGGGGTGAGTGATCCCGTAGAGGAAATTGACCGCATCTTTCAGGCGGCTTTGCTCTCAGACCCGCCCCTGGTGTTACCCGTGCCCCAGGTTGTTGTTGTAGACGGGAGCACGCTGATCCGGGTGAGCGTGCCTGCGGGGCTGCCGCACGTCTACAGCTTGGAAGGGCGCTACCTGGAGCGCAGCGGACGCCGCGAAACCCCGCTTTCTGCCCGAAATTTGCGGGCCTTGCTGGTTGCCCGCGGCGTAATTCAGTTTGAGGCGCGCCTGGCTCCCCATGCCACGCTGGATGATCTGGATTTTGAGCAAGTGAGGGCTTATCTCGCCGCTCTGAGCCTGCCCGATCAGGCCGATCCCGCGATTGTTTTGCAGCGGCGAGGCTGCCTGACCGCGGAAAACGGGGAACTTCGCCCGACCTATGCCGCGCTGCTGTTATTTGGCAAACACCCCCAGCAATGGCTGCCCAACGCGGCGGTTTTAGCGGCGCGCTTCCCCGGAATGGCGATCTCAGATGAGTTTGTTAAGCAAGAAATCCGCGGCACGCTGCCCGATCAACTGCGCCAGGCGGAAACATTTGTGCGTGATCATCTCCGCTCGGTGGCCCGTTTGGTGGGCCTAACCCGCCAGGAAACACCTGAATATCCTTTGGAAGCGGTGCGCGAATTGTTGGTGAATGCCATTGCCCACCGCGATTACAGCCAGCAGGGCGATACCATTCACCTGCACATTTTTGCTGACCGGCTGGAGGTACACTCCCCCGGCGGATTGCCTGGCCCGGTTACATTAGACAACCTGTTGGAGGCGCGTTTCTCGCGCAATGCCGTGATCGCGCAGGTGCTCTCCGATTTGGGGTTTGTAGAGCGTTTGGGGTACGGCCTGAACCGCGTGGTAACTGTGATGAAGCGAAATAACCTGCCACGGCCCCGCTTTGAGGAGATTGGCGGTTCGTTCCGGGTGACTTTGTTTGGCGCGGAAACTGAGCTTACTACAAGTGCTTCGCTCCCAGACCTGGCCCGTTACGAGGCGTTTGATCTCAACCCCCGGCAAGCGCGCGCCCTGGGATTTCTGATTAATAAAGCACGCATCACGAACAGCGATTATCAGGGGCTGTGCCCCGAAGTTTCAGCCGAGACTCTGCGGCGCGATCTGGCTGATCTGGTAAAAAAGGGGATTTTGATTAAGGTAGGGTCGAAACGGGCAACGTATTACATTTTGAAGCGGTGATAGGAATTTTCTAGCCTATACAAGTAAACTGGTGCAAACAAAAGCAGATCGTTTTTTGAGGTCTCACCTGGATAAAAGTTTACCTGCTTACTGGTTGTCCTGCTCCCGCTAACTTTTTGGCCCCCCAACTCTGGACAAAAACCGTGATGATGGCAGCATAGACGATGATTTTCTGCCCGGTAGCCTGGATCAGAATACCTTCCGCGGTATCAAATCCGGGGCCGCGGGTAATCAAAAGAATATAGGCAGCCAACAAGATCGAAAAAACTGCATACACAACCGCGTAACGGTTGGGGTAATCCCGATTCGCTAAAATTACGACGAAGTAAAAAATCACCGCTGGCAAAAACGATCGAAAAGCCAACATGACAAAGCGAAAATGTGCTCCAGGTGAAACATCCGCAGGGGCGAAAGCAATGCCGACATAAGCAAAACCAGAGATCACCCCAAACAGCGAACCAGACACACTTAAAACTCGCTGTAAACGGGATTCTCCAAAAAACTGCGGTGATACGATAAAGAAGAAGACCAGCCCCAATCCGGCAAAGCTCAGGGCCACAAAAAACAAAGGGGCTGATAACCAATTTGGCGTGCCATTGTGTGCTTCAAAGCGACCTAAATCAGAAAAGAAATTTTGAAAAAACGCATATCCCGGGTTGGCAGGATCCGTATGCGTGCCACCTGGATATATCAACATGCCAACTAACGTAAGGGCTACAAACAATCCGCTGCCCCAAAGCACAAAAACAAAGGGGCGTTTACCCCAAGATTGAATTCTCGACATTACAAATCCTGATATTTTTCTGCAAATAGGGCCGGGGTGCCCCCGGTGTGCCAGAAGAGCACCACATCATTGGGTTTGAAGAAGTGTTTTTGAATCAAATCTATCATCCCCGCGGCGGCGCGCCCCGTGTAAACAGGATCAAGCAGCACGCCCTCCGTTTTAGCAAATAGACGCACGGCCTGGCGCTCGCGCTCCGTTAGCACGCCATATCCGGGAGCGGCGTACTCCGCATTTACGATCACATCTTCGGGTTCAAAACGGCTAGTTTTCCCCATNNGAAGATGCGACAACGATCCAATCGGGATCGATGTTTTGTTCGAGCATTTCTTGAATGGCATAGGCATAAGCCACGGCCCCAATGGGATTGGAGCCCCCATAAGGCACGAGATAGGGACGGCGTCCGGCTTGCCAGGCCTGATCAAAGGCTGTTTGCAAATCCTGGTGGCGAGTTTCCCAGTTACCCCAGACTATTTCTGCCCCAAAAAGTTGATCGAGCAAATAATTAGCGGTGGGTTTTTGGGGCGGCTCTCCCGCCAAAACAAGGATGCAGTCCAGGCCGAAAACAGCCGCGGCGGCGGCCGTTTGACGACAGTGATTAGATTGCAGCGCGCCGGCCGTAATGAGGGTTTTTGCCCCGTGAGCCTGAGCATCAGCCAGCAAATATTCCAATTTGCGAGTTTTGTT
>DOTA01000335.1 GCA_003513015.1 Chloroflexota bacterium | reverse complement strand
GATGCGCTACCTGGGCAGCACAATTTCGATTGTGCTCAATGCCTTGTTGATTGTGGGCATCCTGGGCTATTTTGGCTTCCAAACCACCTCGATTGCCGCTCTCATTGCGGCCCTGGGGTTGGCCATTGGCATGGCCTGGAGCGGCTTACTGGCCAACTTTGCCGCGGGAGTTTTCTTAATGGTGCTGCGCCCCTTTCAAACAGGTGAATTTGTAACTGCCGGAGGCGTAACCGGAACCATCCGAGAAATCGGCCTGTTTGTCACCACCATTACAACGCCCGATAATGTTGAAACCTTTGTTGGCAACAACGCCATTTTTTCAGGAACAATCCAGAATTTCTCCACCAATCCTTTCCGCCGGGTTGATCTGGTTGCCCAACTCAACCACCAAGTCGATCCCCAGGAAGCCATCGATCTCCTAAAAACGCGTTTGGGCCAAATTCCCAATGTTATTACAGACCCAGCTCCCGATGTGGAAATTTTAGAGTTCAATCTGGCCGGGCCAGTGCTGGCGGTGCGGCCATATTGCAATAACGATCACTACTGGCAGGTTTATTTCGATACCAATCGTGCCATCCGCGATGCATTTGGCGAAGCGGGCTTCCCGGTACCATCGCAGCACTACCAGGTTACGCAAGCCAAATAAACTCAAAAAAATCATGCGTAAATAAAAAAGTGACTGCATCTCATCAAGGCAGTCACTTTTTTATTGATAACGACTGAACAATTTGCTTGACCAAACCCGGCCCGGCATAAATCAACCCGGTGTAGATTTGGATCAGCGTGGCCCCAGCCTCCAGCATCGCTTTGGCATCATCGGGATTCATAATGCCCCCCACCCCGACGATGGGCAAATTCCCGGAGGTTTTCCGATAAATCAGGTTAACCATCTCCCGGCTACGGGATGTGAGCGGGTANNATCCATGATCGCTGCCAGAGCGTCATCGAGTTCGGTTTCTGTTAAATCCGGGGCCAGTTTGACGAGAATTGGCCGTGACATTGGGAGCGTAGCGCGGAGAGCGCCAAGCCGCTTCAGCAAATCTTCCAGATAGTCCCGCGCTTGCAGGCGGCGCAGCCCCACCGTGTTGGGCGAGCTAACGTTCACTGCTAAATAATCTGCGAGGGGAGAGAATTTTTCGAGCAGAAAGAGATAATCACGCGCGGCTTCTTCGTTGGGGGTATCTTTGTTTTTGCCGATGTTGATGCCCAAAACGACGGCGGACGGCGGACCGCCGACCGCTGACAGCCGATTTTCCACAAACTCCGCCCCGCGCCCGGGAAATCCCATACGATTGATTACTGCCTGCTCCTCCGGGATGCGGAAGATGCGTGGCTTGGGGATGCCCGGCTGGGCCTGCGGCGTGACCGTGCCGATCTCGATATGGCCGAATCCCAAAGTAGCCAATCCCCGCCAGGCCAAGCCATCTTTATCGTAACCCGCGGCCAAACCAACCGGGTTTGGGAAGCGCAAACCGAAGGCATCCACCGTTTGACTTTGGCTTTTCTCAACAACATTGGCGGGCAAATTATCGCCCAGGTTCATTTGGCTATGCGCATTGACTGCATATTGGCGCGTCAAATACCAACGCAGCGGGGTGAACGCACCGGCAAAGCGCAACGCTTGCAGAGTCAATTCATGGGCGCGCTCGGGATCAAGGCGAAAAAGGAAGGGTCGGAGGGCTAGGTACATGGTAGCAGTAGACAAGTATACAAGTAAACAGGAAAACGAGATGGGTGATCGGGGAATAAAGTAACGATTTCTTGTTCCCCGGTAAATCGTCACCCCTTCAGGAAATCTCGCACTTCGGCAATTTTGGCGGTGTCAATCGCGCCAGATTGCTCGTAATACGCCAACAAGTCATGAATGGTCAGCACCGCGTGCAGGTCATAGCCGCGCGCTCGCAACTCTGCGCCCCCATCGGGGCTACGGTCAATCAGCACGACCACATCTTTGACCTGCAGCCCGGCCGATTCAAGCTTTTCGATACCATCAAATTTACTGCCGCCGGTTGAGATCAGATCGTCGATCACCACCACCCGCTGCCCGGCCTCGTACACACCCTCAATTTGTGCCTTCGTGCCGTACTCCTTAACTTCCTTGCGAGGATAGAGCATCGGCCACCCGCCCTGCAAGCTAATCGCCGCGGCTATTGGCAACGCGGCATAGGGCAGCGCGGCCAGTTGATCGAAATTCAGCGCGCTTAAAATCTCGCAATACGCACTCGCAACCAGTGCCATCAATTGGGGATACCCCACCAAACGCCGCAGATCAATATAGATCGGCGAGACAATCCCGGATTTGAGGGTGAAACTGCCGAATTTAATGCAGCCAGCCTCGAGCAGGCCCTCGGCCAGGGAGCGGAGAGCGGGGAGCGGGGAGCGGGTAGCAATACCAACTGCTGACGGCTGACCGCTGACGGCTGACCGCTCAATATTGATGCTGTCTCGCAATTCCAGCGCGGCCTGACGCGGATCAGCCGCCCGTGAAATACCGCGCGAAACCGGGATGAGCATGCCCAGGCCATCGGCGCGCAGACCGGCTTGCAGGGCGGCGCGCAAATCCCCACCTTGCGCGCCGACACCCGGGGCCAGAATCCACACATCAGGGGCGGCGGTGCGCACGCGGGCCAGGGATTCGGGCTGCGTGGCGCCGACCACGAGGCCGAGGTTGTTGTGGGTGTTCCACTGGGAAGCGAGACGGGCAACATGCTCGTACAGCATCACCCTCACCCCTCGCTCCCCTCTCCCAGTGGGAGAGGGGAAGGGGGTGATGGGCAAATCCTGTAAATCCCCAGCCCTCGGATTCGAGGTTTTACAGAGCATAAACGCGCCCTTTTCGGGATCGGCGATGAAGGGATCAACGGCATCTTTACCGAGGTAGGGATTGATGGTGAGGGCGTCGGCGCCGAGGGTTTCGAAGGCGGCTTGGGCGTAAGCCTGCGCGGTCGAAGAGATGTCGCCGCGCTTGGCATCGAGGATCACGGGGATCTCGTCGGGGATGGCGGCGATCACGTCACGGAGGGCAGCAATTCCCGCGGGGCCGAGGGCCTCGAAAAAAGCGGCGTTGGGCTTATAGGCCGCGGCCAGATCAACGGTGGCCTCTATCAGCCGGAGACAAAACTCTTTAGCGGCCTCACTCGTAAATTCCGGTAAATCCGCCGGATGGGGGTCGAGGCCGACACAGAGCAGGGAATCCACCGCGCGAGCACGGGATTCAAGTCGAGAAAAGAAGGTATCCATAAAATATCTGACAGCAGACGGCGGACCGCGGACAGCAATTCCGGCCGTCTGCCGTCGGTGGTCTGTGGTCGGTTAGGCTTTACCCAAAACCATCGCCAACAGCGCCATGCGGACATACAGGCCGTATTCCATCTGGCGGAAGTAGGCGGCGCGGGGGTCGTCGTCAAAAGCCATGCTGATTTCGGTGACGCGAGGCAACGGGTGCATCACGATCATGCGGTCTTTGGCGATTTTCATGACTTCGGGATCAATCACATAGGCCCCGGCGACCTTTTCGTAATCGGCGAGGTCGGCGAAACGCTCTTTTTGCACGCGGGTAACGTAGAGCACATCGGTTTCGGGCAGAACTTCTTCGAGGGTGGCGGCTTCAAACTGGTTGACGCCTTTGGCCTCGAGTTCGGCAATGAGTTCGGCGGGCATGCGCAGAATTTCGGGCGCCACGTAGTTGAGTTTAACTTTGTAGAGCGAGATGGGGCGCGAAAGAGAGTGAATGGTGCGGCCGTTTTTGAGGTCGCCCAGCATGGTGACGGTCAGGCCATCG
>DOTA01000154.1 GCA_003513015.1 Chloroflexota bacterium | reverse complement strand
CGTACTCGAAGCGGGACGCCGCCGCCTGGCGATCGGCTGGTACCGCGCCCAAAATGGCAAGTGGCAGCCCGAAGGTGATCTGCAAAACCTGACCATCGAAGAGTTTGTTCAAACCATCACGGAACCAGTGCTGGTTTGTGGGGAACTCAGCGGTGAAGCCCGCGAGCGTTTGAGCCAAAGCCAAAGCCTCTTGCCGCCTCCGGTGCAGTGTGTGCGTCGCCCGGCAGTGTTGGCCGATTTGGCCTGGAAACGCTGGCAAGCCGGTCAGGTGGATGATCCTGCGACGCTCAAACCGATTTACTTGCACCACGGGGAGCCAATTCCCGAATGAATTTGAGTACGCACCAAGTGAACTTAATAACGACGGTTCGCCCCATGCGAGTGGACGATCTTCCTCAGGTGCAGGCGATTGATGAAATTTCGTTCAGCAATCCCTGGCCTAAGAACGCCTATCGTTTTGAATTGTTGGAAAATCTCAACGGTTATTGCTGGGTAGCTGAGGCGGATGGACATATCGTGGGTGTGATTGTTTGCTGGCTGATCCTGGATGAAATGCACATTGCTACCATTGCCGTGCACCCCGATCACCGTGGGCAGGGGATTGGCAAGAAAATGGTGAGCACAGCTTTGGTTGCTCTGATCTACCACGGGGCGCTCTTGGCCACATTGGAAGTGCGCGCCGGAAATATCGTAGCCCAAAATTTGTACCGTTATTTTGGATTTGAACAAGTTGGATTGCGCAAGCGTTATTACAAAGATACCGGCGAAGATGCCCTTTTGATGACGGTTGAACCCTTGGGTTCAGATTATCTGGCATGGCTCAATTCTGGGGCTGCGAATCCCTGGGGAAGTGCCTCACACCCCTGAATTTCAGGTTGCAAGCTGCCAGCATCCATCTCTCATCTTCCAAAGGAAGTTTTATGTCCCCTGAAGAAATCCTGCAACAAATCCAGGCAGAAGTGCAAGTTTGCACCCGTTGCGAGTTGCACCACTCCCGCAAGCATGGCGTTTCGGGTGCTGGCCCGGCCAATGCTGAGATTATGTTCATCGGTGAGGGGCCGGGCTTTCATGAAAACGAGACTGGCATTCCCTTTGTGGGTGGTTCGGGTAAATTTTTGGATGAGTTGCTGATGGAAATTGGCCTGAATCGGGATGAGATTTTTGTGGGCAATGTGATCAAATGCCGCCCGCCGGGCAATCGCGACCCGCAGACCGCGGAACTGGCGGCTTGTGACCCTTATTTAGAGCGCCAGATTGCCGCGATCAATCCGAGGGTGATTGTGACTCTGGGGCGTTTTTCGATGGCGAAATTTCTGCCGAATGCCAAAATCAGTGAAGTGCATGGGCAAGCCATGAATGTGCGCGGGCGACTGGTTGTGCCGATGTATCATCCCGCTGCGGCTTTGCATCAGCGTTCGCTCCAGCCGATTTTGAAGGCCGATTTTGCCAAGCTGCCCGAATTGATTGCCCAGGCCGCCTCCGCGCCCGAATATATGGATGACACGCCGGAAGATAAAGAAGAGCCGAAGCAGTTGAGTATGTTTTAACGACCGCCGACGGCCGACGGCTGACCGCAGAATCTGCCTTTTCTGCGGTCAGCCGTCCAAAATAAAAATTTTGGAGACCCATAACAAATGACCACAACCAAAGATCAACTTATTGCCAAATTGCAAGATAAAACCGCCAATGTGATGGTGCTGGGCCTGGGCTATGTCGGCCTGCCTTTTGCGGTGGTGTTTGCCGAGGCAGGTTTCACCGTTACCGGCATTGATTTGGATGCCGGTAAGGTTGAAAAACTCAACCAGGGCCTTAGCTACATTCAGGATGTGTCCACGGAGCAGGTTGCCCGGCTGGTAGCGCACGGCAGGCTTAAAGCCACCACCGATTTTGCCGCGCTGAAGGAGGCCGATGCTGTCAGCATTTGCGTGCCCACGCCGCTGCGCAAAACCGGAGACCCCGATCTCTCCTACATCCTTTCGGTGACGGACGAACTCGCCAAACACATGCATCCCGGTATGGTCGTGGTGCTGGAATCTACCACCTATCCCGGCACTACCCGTGAGATTTTGGAACCGCGCCTGGGTGATACCAATGACCTCAAGGCTGGGGAAGATTTCTTTTTAGCTTTCTCGCCCGAGCGTGTTGACCCCGGCCGCGAAGATTGGACCACCATCAACACCCCCAAGGTGGTCGGTGGTATCACCGAAACTTGCGGTGAAGTGGCCGCCATCTGGTACCGCGGCGCTCTCGAAACCGTGGTGCTGGTGACCTCCGCCGAGGCGGCTGAGATGGCCAAATTGCTCGAAAACACCTTCCGCATGATAAATATTGGTCTGGTCAATGAAATGGCCATCATGTGCGACCGCCTGGGCATCGATGTTTGGGAAGTTATCGAAGCCGCGGCTACCAAGCCCTTCGGTTTCATGAAGTTCACCCCCGGCCCCGGTTTGGGCGGCCACTGCATTCCCATAGATCCGCTTTACCTTTCGTGGAAGCTCAAAGCCCTCAATTACACGGCTCGCTTCATTGAATTGGCCTCCGAAATTAACCTGGGAATGCCCCGCCACGTGATCGGCTTGGTGCAGGATGCCCTCAACGAACAGCGGAAATCCATCAAAGGTAGCCAGATTTTGGTGCTGGGCGCAGCCTACAAACCGGATATCGACGATTTGAGAGAATCTCCTGCTCTGGATGTGATTGGCTTATTGGAACAGAAGGGTGCTGCCGTTATGTATCACGATCCCTACGTCCCGGTGATCCGCGCCGACGGGCATCACATGCACAAAGAAATGCACAGCGTCACCGATTTGATGGCCGCCGTCAAAGCAGCCGACTGCGTAGTGATTGTCACCAACCACAAAGTTTACGATTACCCCGGCATCCTCGAAGCGGCCAAGTCCATTGTCGATACCCGTAATGCCCTTGGCAAAGCCGGGCGGCTCAGCGATAAAGTCACGCGGCTCTAAAAATTGACCGCGGACGGCAGACGGTTGACCGCGGTCTGTGGTCAGCCGTCTGCCGTCTTTCCGAAGGAAAAAAATTATGTCCACTTACCTCGTCACCGGCGTGGCCGGATTTATTGCCTCTCGCGTCTCTGAAATGCTGCTTGACGCGGGTCACACCGTTTTAGGCATCGATAATCTCAATGATGCTTATGATGTGCACATGAAGGAACATCGCCTGGCACAGTTACAGGGACGTGAGGGGTTCGAATTCGTCAAAGTGGATATTGGCAATTGGGCTGAATTAAGCCTCCAACCTTCGGTCTCCGACCGCTCATTCGATGCCGTCATTAACCTGGCGGCCCGGGCCGGGGTGCGCGCTAGCATGGAAAATCCCTGGGTGTATGTGGATACCAATATGACCGGTACCCTCAATCTGTTGGAACTCTGCCAGCGGAATGGCACGCCAAAATTTATTTTGGCGTCCACCTCCAGTATCTATGGCCTGGATGCACCCTTACCCACTCCCGAAACCGCTGATAGCAGCCAACCGCTCCAGGCTTACGCCGCCAGCAAAAAGGGAGCCGAAGCCATGGTACACGCTTACCACCACCTTTATGGGATTGATGCTACCGTCGTGCGCTTCTTCACCGTCTATGGCCCCGCGGGACGCCCCGATATGTCGGTTTTTCGCTTCATTCGCTGGATCACCGAGGGCGAAACCCTGCATCTCAATGGGGATGGTACGCAAACCCGCGGTTTCACCTACATCGACGATATTGCTCGCGGCGTGATTCAGGCCCTCCAGCCGGTGGGCTATGAAATAATCAATTTGGGCGGACACGAAAGCATCTCGATGAACGCTCTCATCGCAATGATCGAGCAAAAAGTGGGACGCAAAGCCAACATTGAGTATCATACTTTCCACAGCGCCGATATGATGGCAAATCTGGCCGATGTTTCCAAAGCCGGGCAGCTTTTGGGCTGGGAACCCGCCGTGGGTCTGGAAGAAGGGATTTCCCGCGCCATCGAGTGGTATAACCAAAACCGCACTTGGGCCAGCAAGTTGGAAGTTGGCGGTTAACGGTGGGAAGTAAACTACCCACTTTCCACGGCCCACTGTCCACCGTTTTGTAATGATTCGCCTGCGCGCTTTCTTTTCCCGCATCTTCGAAAATGAGCTGATCCGCCGGATTGTGAAGAATTCCGGCTACCTGTTCTCCGCCACCGGGATTTCGGCAGCGCTGTCTATGCTGCAATCCATTTTGGCGGCGCGGTTGCTCGGCCCGGCCACTTTTGGTATTTTAGGCGCGCTTACCCAGTTCACCAGCGTGCTTAATCGCTTTGCTTCTTTCCGCATCGATGAGTTGGTGGTGCGCTATGTGGGGCTTTACGAAGAACGCGGCGATCACCCCCGGGCTGCGGCTATTTTCAAAACCGCGGCAGCCCTCGAAATTTCAGGTTCGCTGCTCGCTTTTATCCTGATCTGGTTTCTGGCTCCCCTCGGGGCTGAATTTTTTGTCCACGATCCCCAATTGGCCGATTGGTTCCGCATCTACGGCCTGATCGTGCTCACCAATCTGATCTATGAATCTGCTACCGGAATTTTACAAATCTTCGACCGTTTTCAGGTGATTGCCTTCACAACGGCGGCACAATCGGTGGTCACGCTGCTGCTGGTTGTGGCAGCAGTGATTTTTAATCAGGGTTTGACGGCGGTGGTGCTGGCCTACATGGGCGGTAAAGTGCTGGGCTCGCTGGTGATTACCGGGGCCGCTTTGCGTACCGCCGGGCAGGTCTGGGGCGCGGGCTGGTGGCGGACGCCGCTTAGCCTGCTCAAAAGTGAACGCCGCAGCTTGTTGACCTTTGCCTTCAGCACCAATTTGAGCAGCACCATCAGCTTGATTGCCAAAGACAGCGAAGTGCTCTGGGTTTCGGCCTTTTTGGGCACTACCGAGGCCGGTTATTACAAAACCGCCATGGCTTTCACCAATTTGCTGCAAATTCCGATCAGCCCGCTGCCCAAGGCCACCTTCCCCGAACTGGCGCGTGAAATCGCCCGCAAAAACTGGGAAAACGTGCGTTATGTGCTCAAACAAGGCTCGCGGCTGGCCGCGGCCTATTCGCTGCCGGTGGCGCTGGGCCTGATTTTGCTCGGCCAACCGATCATCGTGCTCACCTATGGCGCCGAATATCGCCCCGCGTACCCGGCCATGATCCTGTTGCTCGTGGGCTATACCTTCACCAATATTTTCTACTGGAACCGGGTGGCGCTGCTCTCGCTGGCGCGGCCGGTCTTCCCCACGCTGGTCAATTTTGTAGGCATGGTTCTGAAAATCAGCCTGATTTTCTTGCTCGTGCCGTATTATGGCTATTTGGCTTTCGCCGCGCTGCTTTCTGGTTATTACATTTTCACGGTGGGCATCGCCGCGGCGCGGGTTTTTGTTGATTTGCGCGCTCGATCTGCTTCTGCCCCCTCCTCCGTATGAAAATCGCGCTGATTGCCCCCACGTACCTCCCCGCCCGCCGGGCCAACACCATCCAGGTGATGAAAATGGCTCAGGCGTTTGTTGCTTTGGGGCATGAAATTGTGGTGTTGGTTCCGGGACGGGGGGATCCTGTCCCTTCTTGGGATGAATTGTCTCATCACTATGGCTTGCGGCAACGTTTCGAAATCGAGTGGCTGCCTGTGCACCCGCGTTTCCGCAGCTACGATTACGGAATTTCTGCTGTGCGCCGCGCGTACGCCTGGGGTGCCGATTTGATTTACACGCGCTTGCCACAGGCCGCCGCGCTTGCCAGTTTTTGGGGGATTGCTACGATTTACGAGATTCACGATGCTCCGCTAGGGAGTCTGGCCCCCTTGCTTTTCTCCCGTTTCCTGAAGGGGAGCGGCGCGCGCGGCCTGGTGGTGATCACTGCGGCCCTGAGCGAGGCCCTGATCCCAAAATTTTCTCCGCCAAAATCTCTGCCCGTAGTGATCGCACCCGATGGCGTGGATTTGGCCCGTTACAAAGATTTGCCTGCACCCGCTGAAGCGCGCCAACAAATCGCTGCTCAGTTACCCCATTACCCAGCTACCCAATTCACGGTTGGTTACACCGGACATCTCTACCCCGGCCGCGGCGCAGATTTGATCATCGAAATTGCCGCCCAACTCCCGGATGTGCACTTCCTTTTGGTGGGTGGCGAACCCAACGATGTGGAGCGCACCCGTACCGCTGCCCACAGCCGTGAGTTGGAAAATCTCACCCTCACGGGCTTCATCCCTAATGCCGATTTACCGCGGTATCAGGCCGCCTGTGATATGCTATTGATGCCCTACCAACGGCAAGTTTCCGCCTCCTCCGGTGGGGATATTGCCCGTTACCTCAGCCCGATGAAGTTGTTCGAATATCTCGCCTGTGGGCGGGCGATCCTCTCCAGTGATTTGCCCGTTTTGCAAGAAGTGCTCAACCAGCAAAACGCCGTGCTGCTGCCCGCTGATGACCCCGTGGCCTGGGTGGCCGCCATCCGAGAATTGCAAGCCAATCCCGAGCGCCGCGCCGCTCTGGCTGCCCAAGCCCAAATAGGCGCGCAGCAATACACCTGGGAGGCGCGGGCGAGTAAAATATTGGAATTGATTGACATCACTGACCGCGGACGGTAGACCGCAGACCGCTGATATGATTTCATTTGGTGGTCGGTGGTCGGTGGTCGGTTATCATGAAATGAGTTGATGATTAAACGAATCGTTCTCTTAATTACCGCCATTATCGGCCTCTCCCTGGGGCTGGCCTGGGTTTCCTCGGGGTTTGGATCACTCCAAGGCTGGATCGGGTTCTTCGGCGTTGGTCTGCTGGGGGTCGGGATCCTTTTAGGCGGCTGGTTCCTCTTAAAGTCCGATTATCAGCGGGGTCAATCTTCGCTTTCCCCTTCACATACGCAACTTCCCTCCTGGCTATTCTGGCTTTTGATGGGGGCGGCGCTGTTGCGTTTGGGAGTGGGCATTTTCTGGTCTCTGGCCCTGCCCCAGTGGGGCTATGGCGGCGAGGTGGAACTGGCGGGTTATGTGATGACGGATGCGTTTGAGCGCGATGTGGCTGCCTGGGATTTGGCGCGCTCCGATTTGCCGCTTTCGGCGGCCTTTAGCGAGTTCAGTGGGGATGACCAGTATGGCGGCTTGCTGTTCGGCAGCGCGCTGGTGTACCGCGCTTTGGGTGGCGCGACGCACCAACCGTTGATGATGGTGGTGTTAGCAGCGGCCTTTTCGGCGTTGGCGGTGATTTTCACCTGGGGATTTGCCCGCCAGGTTTGGGATGCGCCCGTGGCCGCGATAGCCGCCTGGGTTGTGGCCTTATTCCCCGATGCGATTTTGTTGGGTAGCACGCAAATGCGCGAGGCTTTTATGATGACGCTGGTAGTGCTGGCCTTTTACGGGCTGGTGCAGGCGTTGCGTGAGCGTTCCCGTTGGGGCCTCGCCTGGATTTTAGCCGCGCTGCTGCTGAGTTTTCCACTTTCGCTGCTCTTTGCCGTGATGCTGGCGGGAATGTTGGCAGTTTTCGCTCTATTTTTGACCACAGGAAGTTGGAAGAAACACTGGCGGGTGTGGCTGGTTTTGGCAGCCTTGGTGGCGCTAGCTTTGGTGGTGATCTGGCTGTTTGGGGATCAGCTTTTACCCACCGGGAGTGCTAACCCGGTAAAACTTTTGCAGCGTTGGCTGCGACAAGCCGCCCGTTGGCAGGCCTATAACACGGAACACGCTTCCGGCTGGATGCAAAAGGTGTTCCGCACCACGCCGCAGGGATTTCACCCCTGGATTTTGCTGGGCTATGGGGTTGTTCGTCCATTTTTGCCGGCCGCCTTGTTTGATTCCGCCGCCCCTCTCTGGCAGGGGATTGCCATCTGGCGCTCGTTGGGCTGGGTATTGCTGCTGCCGTTTTTGATCATTGCGCCGTTGCTGGCCTGGCGCAGGGATGGCTTGCGCAGCCCGGTGATGGGGTTAAGTATTCTGGTGTGGGCCGTGATTTTGGTGGCATCTTTCCGGGGTGGGGGTGATAACTGGGATAATCCGCGCTACCGGGCAAGTTGGATCGGTTTGCAGGCTGCGCTGGCGGCCTGGGTGTGGGTCACGCAACGGCGGGATGATTCTCCCTGGCTGCGGCGGGCGCTGGTGGCGATGGGATTGATCCTGATCTGGTGGATACCCTGGTATTTGCGGCGGATCACAATTCTGGTGTGGCCGGTGCAGGATGTGTTTGCTACGTTGGGTTTAGGGCTGGTGAGTGTGTTGCTGTATTTAGCGGTCGAGGTATGGCACGAAAGACGGCAGACGGCAGACGACTAACCGTTGCTCGAAACATTCTCTTGACCATCAAAGGGGAAAGGTTATAATTCAGGTCTTGAATTTTGAGTACGGAGGTTCTCATGCCTACAGCAATCGTAACAGGGGTCACGGGTCAGGATGGCTCGTATTTGGCGGATTTTCTGCTTTCGAAGGGCTATCGCGTGGTGGGGATGGTGCGCCGTTCCAGCACAGTGACGTTTGGGCGGATTGAGCATATTCAGGATGACATCGAGATTATCCAGGGTGATCTGCACGATCAGAGTTCACTGGTTTCAGTAATCGAAGAATATCGCCCCGATGAAGTTTACAATTTAGCGGCGCAATCATTTGTGCCCACATCCTGGAAGCAGCCGGTGCTGACGGGTGAAGTGACCGCCCTGGGCGTCACGCGCATGATGGAAGCGATTCGCCTTGTTAAGCCGGATACGCGCTTTTATCAGGCTTCTTCGAGCGAGATGTTCGGCAAGGTGCGCGAAGTGCCGCAAACCGAGGCCACACCCTTTTACCCGCGCAGCCCCTATGGGGTGGCAAAAGTTTACGGACACTGGATCACTGTCAATTACCGCGAATCGTATAATCTTTTTGCGTGTTCCGGGATTCTCTTCAATCACGAGAGTCCCCGCCGGGGTTTGGAATTCGTCACCCGCAAAATCACGCACGGCGTGGCGCGCATCAAATTGGGATTGGCCCAAGAACTGCGCCTCGGCAATCTCGAATCCCAACGTGACTGGGGCTTCGCCGGTGATTATGTGGAAGCCATGTGGCGGATGTTGCAACAGGATGCCCCCGATGATTACGTGGTTTCAACTGGGGTGACGCACTCGGTGCGGGCTTTCTGCGAGGCTGCTTTCGGGCACGTGGGCCTGAATTATGAAGATTATGTGATCCAAGACCCGCGTTTCTACCGTCCCGCGGAAGTGGATTTGCTGGTGGGCAGCCCCGAACATGCGCGCAAAAAATTAGGCTGGCAGCCCAAGGTTAGTTTTGAGGGGCTGGTTGAAATGATGGTGGATGCCGATTTGCAGTTGTTGGGCCGCGAGGCGATTTAGTTTTGGAGAATGTTATGCGATTATCGGTGGTGATTCCGGTTTATAACGAAGAAGAGAGCCTGGATATGTTACATGAGGCGCTTTACCAGGCCTTAGGGGAGCAGAGCTACCCATGGCAGGTGGTCTTTGTGGATGATGGCAGTCGGGATGGCAGTTTGGCGGTTTTGGAGCAGTATGCCGCCGATGATCCCGAACACATCATCGTGGTGACTTTCCGGCGTAACTTTGGACAGACTGCCGCCATTGCCGCGGGCATCGACCATGCCGAAGGTGAGATCATTGTGCTGATGGATGCCGATATGCAAAACGATCCCGCCGACATCCCCATGATGCTCGACAAAATCGAGGAGGGCTATGATGTGGTCAGTGGTTGGCGCGTCAAACGCCAGGATACTTTTATTACCCGCACTTTGCCCTCTCGCATGGCCAATGGCCTGATCTCGCGTGTCACCGGGGTTGAACTGCACGATTACGGCTGCACGCTCAAGGCTTACCGCCGCGAAGTGCTCACCGGTTTCCGGCTGTACGGCGAAATGCACCGCTTCATCCCCGCCTATGCCGGTTATGTGGGCGCTAAAATCGTGGAAGTGCCCGTGCGCCACCATCCCCGCCGTTATGGCAAAGCCAAATATGGCCTGGAACGTACCCTCAAGGTGGTGCTCGATCTTTTTACCGTCAAATTCTTAATCAGCTACTCGCACAAGCCGATCTATTTGTTTGGCGGCGCAGGCATGTCTTTGGCCGCGGCAAGTTCAGTGATGTTGCTATTCTTGTTGGTGCGCCGCTTGTGGTTCCAGGTTTCAGTTTTTGATTCTCCCCTCTTCATTGTCAGCGTGATGTTCATGATTATGGGCTTCCAATCCATTTTGATGGGGCTGATCGCTGAATTGCAGGTGCGCACCTACCATGAAGCCCAATCCAAACCAACCTATACATTACGCCGGGTGATCGACAACCGCCAAAAACCAGAATGAACCTCGAGAAACCAAATTCATCTCGCGGAGCCAGTTTGTTGCGCTGGGGAGGCAGCTTGCTTTCCATCGCCTTGATGATTTACTTGCTCAGCCGGCAAGGCTGGCACGAGATTGGCCTGGCCCTGACGGAAATTCCGCTGTGGATTTTTGTGCTCGCGGCGGGCTTGATGATTATCTCGCGCTTTGCCGTCACCGGCCGCTGGTATGCTCTGTTGCGCGCCACCGATCTCAAAACCTCCTGGGGCCAAGTGCTGCGTCTGACCTTTGCCGGGTTATTCGCGACCAATTTTTTGCCCACCACTATCGGCGGCGATATCGTCCGGCTGGCAGGTGCGGTGCAGTATGGTTTGGATGGCTCCGTCATCGCCGCCTCCCTGATCGCCGACCGCCTGATTGGCATGTTCGGTATGGTGCTGATGGTACCATTTGGTTTATTGCCCTTACTTGCCTGGATCAAATCCGGCCCAATAATGAGCGGCCTGAGTTCTGCGCCAATCATGCTGCTGGCTGGGAATTCCATCTTCCACAAAATCTGGCAAAAAATTCTCAGCATTCTTCGCAAAATCATGCAGGCCATCAAATATTGGTGGCAGCACCCCACTTCGCTGCTCGGTTCTTTCGCCTTCACCGTAGTCCACATGCTGAGTTTCTTCGGCATCCTTTGGGCGCTCTTCATCGGTCTGGGGGATCCGGTCCCCTTTGGACTGGTAGCCGGGCTGTATAGCTTCGTTTACCTCGTTACCCTGCTGCCTATCTCGATCAACGGCTATGGCTTGCAAGAACTCTCCATCTCGCTGATTTTCTCGCAAGTGGGCGGCGCCTCGCTTCATAACAGCCTGACCGTCGCTCTGATCTTCCGCACCCTCACGATGTTAGCGAGCCTGCCTGGCGCGGCCTTCGTTCCGGGGATTATCGCGGGACGCAAGGATTCCATCACGTCATTGGATGAGGTGGATGGATGAAAACCTCCGACCGTTTGGCGGCACTCCGGCTGGTTTTGGGTGGGTTACTGCTCTTTTGGCTGCAGCTAACCCTGCAACTCTACCGCCAAATCCGGGATTTAGGGGTGATCTTCTCCCTCACCTCCCAGATGTGGCTGCTGCTCTTTGGCCTGATCTGCCTTTCAGGGTTTGGTTTTGCCCTCTTGTTGCTCACCTGGACGCGCCACCGCCGCCGTATGATCTCTCTCACCAGCCGGTTCATCCAACATTTGCCCGCCCAAAAACCGGTTGTGATCGGCCTGCTGCTGGTTTTGATTCTGGCATTCTCGCTGTTTGTGCTCTTCCCCCTTGGTGATTTCTTTAACTCGGCGGCTTTTCGCTGGCTGCTCTTTGGCCTGATTGTCACCGTGGTAGCGTTGTTGCTGCGCCGCACCCTGCCCATGGCCAATTGGCTTAATATCCTCGCACTGGCGCTGCTGATCGTGGGAATCTGCTACCGGGTTTCGCAATTTTTGCCGGATATTTCACTAAACCCTTTCTCGTTGAATTGGTCTGAAGCCAGCCGCTATTATTATGCCTCCCTGTTTTTCTCCGAGAAAATCTATGGGTTCGCGGTGCCACCCTCCACGTTGCACCCCACCCGCTATTGGCTGCAATCACTGCCGTTTCTGCTAAGTACGCTGCCGCTCTGGTTTCACCGCGCCTGGCAGGTGTTTTTGTGGCTGGCCTGCTCATTAGGCGCGGCCTGGCTGCTGGCCCGGCGCTTGAAAATTGCCTCCCAAACCTGGCTGTTGCTCTTTTTAGCCTGGACATTCTTGTTTTTATGGCAGGGGCCGGTTTATTATCACCTGCTGGTGATGATCATGCTGGTATTGTGGGGCTTTGATCCGCGGCGCTTTTGGCGTTCGCTGCTGATTGTGGCGCTGGCCTCCGCTTGGGCGGGAGTCAGCCGCCTGAACTGGTTCCCGGTGCCGGGGATGCTGGCCGCAACCCTGTATTTTCTCGAAAAGCCATTTTTACTGGAAGCGTGGAAGAACGGAGGGGATGGGTTGCAACCTTCCAAACTTCCAACCTTCCACATTGCCGTCCGTTATCTAGCGTGGCCGTTGATCTGGGTGGCGGCCGGAACCATGGTCGCTTTTGCTTCCCAGGCTGCTTACATCATCTGGTCGGGCAATGCTGCCGAGCAGTTTACCTCCAGCTTTACCTCCGATTTGCTCTGGTACCGGCTCTTCCCCAACTCCACTTACTTTTTGGGGATTTTAACGGGTACGCTGCTGGTTTCACTGCCGATCTTTTTGCTGATTGGGTATCGCCTGCGCCATGAGAAAATTCATTGGCACCCGCTTACCTGGCTGGGGTTGGCGGCTATTTTGGGCGTGCTATTGTTGGGTGGCGTAGTGGTGAGCGTGAAAATTGGGGGCGGCAGCAACTTGCATAATCTGGATGCTTATTTAACTGCATTGCTTGTGATTGGCAGTTATTTCTATTTCCGGCGCGCCACCCCGGTTGCCGGGTCTGAATCGCCACACGCTCAAATCCCGCCCGGATTGAATCTGTTAATCGTGGCGATCCCCGTGCTATTTTCGCAGAGTTTATCCAGCCAATTTGTGCCATATCATCCTCAAATTGCGGCGGATTCGCTCCTCAAAATGCAGCGTAATATTGACCGCGCCCTCGAAGATGGCGGCGAAATTTTGTTCATCTCAGAACGACAGTTGCTCACCTTTGATTATCTAAATGGCGTGCAACTGGTGCCCGAATATGAAAAAGTTTTCCTGATGGAGATGGTCATGGCGGGCAACCGGAATTATCTGGATACCTTCCAGCAGGAGATTCACGAACAGCGCTTTGACCTGATTATCACCGACCCGCTGTTTGATACTATTAAAGAACGCGGCGAGAGTTGGGCCGAAGAGAATAACGCCTGGGTGGTGGAAGTTTCGCAGCCGATTTTGTGCTCGTATTGGCGTAAAATTACTTTCCCTGAGTCGGGTGTGCAAATTTTAGCGCCTCGGGATGAGCCCGCGAATTGCCCATGATGAAAAAACACATCATATACCTTTGTCAACCTTACCGCTGAGATCGCGGAGAACGCAGAGAAAAATAAGCAAAAAACTCAGCGCTCTTAGCGTATTCTGCGGTAATTTCCTGTCACGGTTTTGCCGCAAACACGAAAATTTATGCGAATTTTAATCATCAACAGTGAGTATCCCCCTCTGGGCGGCGGCGCGGGCAATGCCAGCGCTAATTTAGCGCGTACCCTGGTCGAGCAAGGTCAACAGGTTGCCGTGATGACGGTGCAATTCTCCGGCTTGCCGCGCGAAGAAATCCAAAACGGCGTGCTGGTGCGCCGCATTCGCGCCTTGCGCAAAAATATGGATCGCTCCGGCCCAGCAGAGCAACTCAGTTTCATCCTTAGCGGCGGGTTGCACGCTCTCCCTTTCGTGCGTTCCTGGAAACCCGATGCTATCATCGCCTTTTTTGGCATGCCCAGCGGGGCCATCACCTGGCTCACGCGCTGGATTTTCGGCGTGCCCTATATCGTCTCGCTGCGCGGCGGCGATGTGCCCGGCTTTCGCCCCTACGATTTCGGCACCTACCATCGCCTGATCGGCCCTTTTTTGCGCCGCATCTGGAGGCGGGCGGGCGCGGTGGTGGCCAACAGTGGCGGATTGCTAGATTTGGGGGTGGCATTCGATCCCCAAATGCCGATTGAAATTATCCCTAACGGGGTGGATGTGGATCACTTTGCGCCCGTAGAGCGCACCTGGAACCCGGGGCGGATGCTGTTTGTGGGGCGAATCGTTTACCAAAAGGGGTTAGATGTTCTTTTCCAGGCATTGGGTGGCTTGCTGGATTTAGAGTGGCAGCTTACCCTGGTGGGAGACGGCAACCAACGCCCACACCTTGAAGCGCAGGCCCGCGCCCTGGGAATGCTCGACCGCATCCATTTTACCGGCTGGCTGACGGGCGAGGCCGTGGTAGAGCAATACCAGCGCGCCAATCTGTACGTTGCGCCCTCGCGGCACGAAGGTATGCCCAACGTGGTGCTCGAAGCCATGGCCTCCGGCCTGCCCGTGATTGCCTCGCAGATCGCGGGCAACGAAGAACTGGTCACGCCGGGCTTCAACGGGATGCTGGTGCCCTCTGGGGACGCGGCAGCCCTCCAAAGTTCTCTGCGTGAAATGCTCACGAGCCCGGAGAGGCAGCAAAGCATGGGGGCGGCCTCCCGCCAACGGGTCGTCGCCTCCTACACTTGGGATGTGACCGCGCAGCAGTATCTTGAAATCCTAAAGAATCTGGAGGCAGGTAAAAAGTAGACAGGTAAATACGGACACCTGACACTGAATCACCTGACACATACCCCCATGTGCGGCATTTGCGGCATCACTCACCCCAATCAGCCCCTCGACCCGGCGGTTTTGCAATCCATGAACGCGGCCATCACGCACCGCGGCCCCGATAGCGACGGCTTTTTCCACGCGCCGGGGGTGGGGCTGGCAATGCGGCGGCTCGCGATTATTGACCTGAATACTGGCGACCAGCCCATCCCCAACGAAGACGAAACCCTCTGGATCGTTTTCAACGGTGAAATTTACAATTTTCCCCAGTTACGCCCCGATTTGGAGCACCGCGGCCACCACTTCCGCACCCACACTGATACCGAAGCGATTGTCCATCTCTACGAGGAATACGGCACCAATTGTGTGCAGCACCTGCGGGGCATGTTCGCCTTCGCTATCTGGGATGCAACCCGGCAACGCCTGTTTGTGGCGCGTGATCGCTTTGGGCAAAAGCCTTTTTATTACACCTTGCAAAATGGCTCACTGTTCTTTAGCTCTGAGTTGCCCAGCTTGCTCAAGGCTTTACCCCATTTGCCGGAGATTCATCTCCCGGCGATTGCTCAATATCTCAGCTTGCAATACATCCCCGAACCGTGGACGCCCTACGAGGGGGTTTTCAAACTCCCCGCGGCCCATTGGGGCCTCTGGCAGGCTGGCAATTGGCAAATCGAGCGCTACTGGGATTACGGGTACGAACCCAAATTAAGCGGCTCGAAAGCTGATTTAGCCGCCGAACTGCGCCATCGCCTGGATGAAGCGGTGCGCATCCGCTTGCTCAGCGATGTGCCTTTAGGCGCGCACCTCAGCGGCGGGATCGATTCGAGCGTGATTGTGGCGCTGATGGCACAGGCCAGCAGCCAGCCGGTTAAAACCTTCTCGGTGGGTTTCGAAGAAGCGAGTTTTTCGGAGTTGCCCTATGCCCGCGCCGTGGCCCAGCGCTATGCCACCGATCACCATGAGTTTGTGCTCACCTTTGGGGATATCCCCGCGACCCTGGGCAAGCTGGCCGCATATTTCGGCGAGCCGTTTGCCGATCCCTCCGCGCTGCCGCTCTACCACCTGGCCCGGCTGACCCGCGAGCACGTTACCGTGGCGCTCAACGGCGATGGCGGCGATGAGGCCTTCGCCGGTTACCCGCGCTATTGGCTCGACCCCTGGGCCGATCGCTACCTGCGCTTGCCCGCCTTCCTCACCCAAAAATGGATTCCGGGCATGGCGCGCCTGCTTCCGGATCGCGGCGATAAGCCCATTGGGCAGGGGCTGGTTAATGGCTTGCAGCGCTTAGAACAGATCGTCCAAATCGATCCGCGCGCCAGCTTGTTGCGTTGGGGTTCCTATTTTTCGCCCGCGGCGCAAGCTGATCTCTGGCAGCCCGATTTGTTAGCCGCGGCCCAAATCGCTCAGATCGAACCGTGGATGGTGGCGCAGTTTGAGGCCGCGCCCGCTCAAACTGCCCTCGACCGCACGCTCTACACCGACATCCATACTTATTTGCCGGGCGATTTGCTGGTCAAAGCGGATCGCATGACCATGGCAGCCTCGTTAGAGGGACGCTCCCCATTTTTGGATCATGAACTGGCCGCCTGGGCGGCGCGCCTGCCCGCGGATTTACGGGTGAGCGGCCGCACCGGAAAAATTCTGCTGCGAGAGGCTTTTGCCGATCAACTCCCGCCCGAGGTTTTCAACCGCGGCAAGCAGGGGTTTGGCATCCCCGTGGGGAGTTGGTTTCGCGGTCCGCTGGCGGGGTGGGCGCGTGAGATGCTCCTCGGGCCGGGTACCCCCCTGGATGGTTGGTTCACCCCTGTTGCCCGTCAGCGCCTCCTGGAGGAACATCTCCGGGGCCGCGCGGATCATGGCAAGCGCATTTATGCCTTAATCGTACTGGCGTTGTGGGCCGGAAACGCTCAAGATTTTTAGAATCACCGCCACCCCATCGACTGCCAACCGGCAGCCTGCTGAGCGGTGTCGAAGTACGCGGCCGGTTGGCGCTCAGGGTGCTGTTTGAGTGCCAATCTATAAATAATGAGTGCTCCCTGTGGGCTGGGGCGCGTTGACAAAGTCCTTGTTCGGTGGCAGAATGCACGCGCTAAAATTTGAAAGAAGTCTAATTTATGTCAAACGAACCACTCTTGCTCGAAAATAAACCCAAGTGGCATATCCGGGTGCAGCGCACCAGCGGTTGGAAACTGCTCAATGTGCGGGAATTATGGGCCTACCGCGATTTGTTTGGAATTTTAGCGGGGCGCGATATCCGCCTGCGCTATAAACAAACTGCCCTGGGTGTTTCGTGGGTGATTTTGCAGCCCATTCTGGCCTCCGGGATTTTCGCGGTGATTTTTGGTTTGCT
>DOTA01000382.1 GCA_003513015.1 Chloroflexota bacterium | reverse complement strand
AGCGGTCAAGATTTGTAGAATCACCGCTGCCCCTTCGACTGCCAACCAGCAGCATGCTGAGCAGGGTCGAAGTACGCTGCCGGTTGGCACTCAGGGTGCTATATTTGTGTTAATTTACAACAAATGAATACTCCCGGGAACGGGGAGAGAGCGAAAAGATCAAATCACGCAAGATAGGGTAAAATTCGGTACTAATCCATCAGGAAGGTTTGCACTTGTTTGAAATTACTTTTTTAGGAACATCGGCTTCCGCACCCTCGATTCACCGGGGTTTATCCTCGCAAGTGGTCATCCACGATGAGCACCGTTTTTTGATCGATTGTGGCGAAGGCACGCAACGCCAAATTTTGCGCTCGGGGTTGGGTTTTAAGCGGCTCAACCGGGTGCTGCTGACCCACGGCCATCTCGATCACATTTTGGGGCTGGCGGGGTTGCTCTCCACTTTTATGCGCTGGGAAGCCATTGATGAAATCGAAATTTATGGCGGGCGCAGCACGCTCGACCGGGTTCACGATCTGCTTTATGGCGTGGTACTGCGCGGCGTGCGCCCGCTGGTTGAGTTGAAATTCAATGAAATCCGCCCTGGCTTGATTTTTGACGAGGATGATTTCACGGTCACAGCCTTCCCGGTTTCGCACCGCGGGCCAGATTGTTACGGCTACCGTTTCGAAGAGAAGCCGCGCCGTCCCTTTTTGCCCGAAAATGCCGAGGCGCTTAACATTCCACCCGGCCCCTGGCGGCGCGATATGGTAGCTGGCAAAGTGGTCACGCTGCCCGATGGACGCCAGATCAGCCCTGATCAAGTGCTTGGCTCAGAACGCCCCGGCACCCGCTTTGTGCATATCGGCGACACCGGGCGCATCGACAACCTGGTGGAGCACGTGCGCGGGGCCGACACGCTGGTGATCGAATCTACCTATACCGAAGAAGAAGCCGATATGGCCGATAAGTTTGGGCATCTCACCGCGGCGCGTGCCGCACAGTTGGCCGCGCAAGCCGAAGTGAAACACTTGATTTTGACACACCTTTCCCGTCGCTACCGCGAGCGTGATATTTTAGCCGAGGCTCAGGCAATCTTCCTTAACACCTATGTGGCGCGTGATTTCGACTCGTATCAGATTCGACGTGGGGAGTGCGAGAAATTGGAAGAATAGAGATGGGAGATCAAAGCGCGGGTAGCGAACAGCCTCACACCAGCCCAACGCATAAGCCAGATCCGGGTTTGCTCCAAAGCCTGGTTTTCGTCATCCTTTGGGCGGCGATTTTTACGTTAGCCTACGCCCAATCGCCGCTTTACACCTCTAACCAGAACCAATATTTTCTGCACGGGCTGGCGCAGGCCGGCTATGGCAACTTAAGGGCAGATTGGCTGGCGAACACCCTTGATCCCACCCCAGTTTTCAGTAAATTAATTGAAACTAGTTGGCAGTTACTCCCCTGGCGGCCGGTTTTTTACCTTTATTTTGGCATTTTAGCGGGTATTTACCTCTTTAGCGTTTTTGGGATCATCGAGCAAATTTGGGAGCAGGCCAGTCAGCCCCGGCGTTGGCTGTTCCTCAGCCTGCTGGTTGTCCTGCATTCGGCGGCCTTGCGCTATCTCATCTCCCGCACCCTGGGAGTCAACTGGGATTATCTGCTGGATGGCGGGGTGGCAAACCAGCGATTGTTAGGCACAGTCTTGCAGCCCAGCACTTTCGGCGTTTTACTGGTACTTTCGATTTTCCTGTTTCTCCGGCGCAGTTATGTTTGGGCTGTCGTTTTTTTGCTGGCGGCCACCTATTTTCATCCCACCTATTTGCTC
Organism: Chloroflexota bacterium; assembly: GCA_003513015.1. Lineage (GTDB taxonomy): Bacteria > Chloroflexota > Anaerolineae > Anaerolineales > UBA11858 > UBA11858. The sequence goes on along the minus strand of DOTA01000382.1, from coordinate 2,504 downwards.
AGTGCTGGCGTGTTGACGGCAATCTATATGATTCTGTTTTTTGTAGATAGCCGAGATTTACGGGCCGCGCTGGCCCTGGGGGTGGGCGCGTTGATGGGGGTAATCCCAATCCTTTGGCAAGTATCCGCAACTTTTGGTGGCACCGCGCCCGAATTGAGCGCCGCAGCCCGTAAGACTCTCGTTAATCTCCGCGTCCCGCATCACGCCCTCATCGCCAATTGGCTCGACGCCTCGGTATGGGTGAAATTGGGCTTTGTTACCCTGGCGCTCGTCATTTTATGGCGCAGCCAAAAACAACCCGCAGGAACCGGCGGAAACCTTTCGGTGAGCGCAAAGCTCTTTCACATTCTATTTTGGCCCACCTTGATCGTTTTGATTCTGACTGCTGTGCAAGCATCCACGGGCAACCTGGAACTGGCTTTGATCTTCCCCTGGCGGCTCTCCACCTGGCTGGTGCCGCTCTCCATGAGTCTGGTTGCGGGATGGTTGATGTTTTCTGGGCTGGCGCGTGTTCCCTTGGAGCGTTATGGACGAGGGGCGATGGTGACCAGCCTGTTGTTGGGAATCATTTTTGCGGGTGCCGGAGCCTACAAATTTGGGGTTTCATGGCAAAAAGAATATAACATCGATGAGCGTACCATGTTGGCTTATGTCCAGGCGAACCAACAGCCGGGCGAAGTGTACCTGACCCCCATTGATATGCAAGATTTCCGTTTGGAAACGGGCGCTCCCGCTTTCGTGGATTTTAAATCGATCCCCTATAAAGATGTGGAAGTGCTTGAGTGGAAACGCCGGGTGCAGTTAGCCAGAAGTTTTTATGCCAGCGATAAATGTGCGCCTCTGGACCAAATCGCGGCGGAGGGGGTCACGCATTTGGTGCTGCCTACCGGCCATCACGCCAGCGAATGCTTCGGCGTTGAGCAAGTGTATCTCGATCTTTTTTGGGGCGTATATCGTTTCAGTCAGGCAAAATAGTAGGGGCGTGATAACCACGCCCCCACCAGGGTTTGCTCTATAGACTCTTTTTTTTTTACTCAACAAGTGCGAATATCTTTGATCTTTTCCACAAAGGGTTGAATGGCTGTGCGAATTTGCGCCTCGTTGAGCCCAACAACCTTAAAGGTAACTTCGCGGTTAGAAAGGGCTTCACCGGCAAACTGCCCAAAGGCCAGGAAATTACCCCCCGCATCGGCAATCACTTTGGTGAGTTCGGCCAGTCCGCCGCGTTTATTTGTGATAATAGCGACCACCCGAATGCCAGGATCACGCGCCCCCATCAATTCCAGGAAGAGTTTAAATATATCGGTTTCCGTAATGATGCCGGTCACTTCGCCATCTTTGAGAACGGGCAATCCTCCGATTTTGTTATCCGCCATAATGCGGGCAGCCTCTTCGAGAGGGGTATCTACCGAAACCGTTAGAACGTTTTTCGTCATCACATCAGCAACCGTGATTTTACTTAAGAGGTAGTTCATCTCCCAAATGCTCAACGAGGTTGCGGAGGAGGGGGAGGCGTTGAGCAAATCCTTATCTGAAACAATCCCGATCAAATTTCCATCTTTGACGACCGGTGTGCGGCGGATTTTCTCTTGACGCATCAACTTGAGGGCATCCACAATGGGGGTGTTGGGCGATAAGGTCACAACCGGGTAAGACATTCTTTCACCGACTAGCATAGGTCACTCCTTTTCAAGGGGGAAATCAGGGTTGTTAACATCATAACAGATTCCGCTTACATTCCCAAATAGGCGGCCTGGACGTGCTCGTTGCGCAGCAGATCGCGGGCGCGGCCTTCGAGTTCGGTTTTGCCGTGCGCCAGCACAAAGGCATAATCGCTGACCGCCAGGGCCATTTGCACGTTTTGTTCCACCAAAAGCATGGTGATCCCTGCTTCTTTGAGCAGGATGAGGCTTTCGAAGAGATCGAGCACTAAAACGGGAGCCAAACCGAGAGAAAGTTCATCCATCATCAGCACGACCGGTTCGGCCATGATGCCGCGACCCACCGCCAGCATTTGCTGCTCTCCCCCGCTGAGGGTCAGGGCTTTTTGCTCTCGGCGCTCTGCCAGGCGCGGGAACATCTCAAAGACCAGTTCGTAGTTTTTGGCGAGATGAGCGCGGGCGCGCTTTGGTGAAGCGCCCATCTCCAGGTTTTCAGCCACGGTCATATCGGTGAACAACTGCCGCCCTTCGGGAACCAGCACGAGGCCCTGCTCCGCTTTTTCGTGGGCCGATTGTTTACTGACATCTTTGCCATCAAACCAGATAGTACCGCTCCAGGGTTTGAGTAAGCCCATCACGGTGCGCAGCATGGTGGTTTTCCCGGCCCCGTTGGTGCCTACCAGGGAGGTCAATTTACCCTTTTCCAGGGATATCTTGGCCCCCCAAAGGATTTGGACTTCGCCGTAACCGGAGGTGACATCACGAATTTCAAGAATTGCCATAGGATACCTCTACTCGTCTGCCTGCCGCATCAATTTTTCGGCCAGTTTGGGATCACCCAGG
>DOTA01000093.1:256-3368 GCA_003513015.1 Chloroflexota bacterium | reverse complement strand
AACCGCGTTAAACGCCGTAAAGACGCGTCCCAGCCCCAACGCGCGGTATTCCTCCGCGCCGCGCCGCGAATAAGCGATCACCCCATCCAGCGAGCGCAGAAAGTTCAGCCGAAAACGCCGCTCAATAGGGTTGCCGCCGCGCGGGGAGCCGAGTCCCCAGCCCAAAACGGGTCGGTTACGAGCGTGCATCCAGTTTACGGCGCGGCGCGTGCTCAAATAGCGAGGGTTGGCTTCCACAATCAGCGCGGCGGGGTTTTCCCGTTCCAGCCAGTTGGTGATGCCATCTTGCCAGCACTGGTACAACGAAGATTGCGGATCGCGGAAATGCCGGTTGCGGGCAGGGGTGAAATCGGCGGCGGCGAAATCCGTTGCCGTAGGAATACTCTCCACAGAAAGGGGTTGCCCGGCAAAGAGCGTCAACCCACCCTCACAGGCACGCGCCAGCAAATCAAAGAACGGGGAGCGATAGGCAGGGATCACGCGCTGCTGGAGGGCCAGGCGACGGGGGAATTTCATGGCATCGCCACCAAATAGGCCTTCCAATCCAAATCATCCAAGGAGGGGACGCGCGGGTAGCCGCGCTCCATGCGGCAAATCTGGTATCCGGCGGCGGTGAGGGTCTCCCAGGTGAAGCGGGCGGCTTCGGGGCCGTGGAGTTCGAGCAAAATGAGCGGGTGCGCTTCGGCCAGCAGGCGCGGCATGCCTTGCAGGGCCAGCACTTCGCCGCCTTCGATATCCATTTTGATGACCTGGGGTGGTGGATTGCCCTGTTGGTAGACGAAATCATCCAAAGCCAGGCCGGGGACTTCGAGAGAATCCCGGTGGCCTTCGGATCGCCCGGCGGAACCCTCGGCTTTACCCATCGCTCCCGACGGCCCGACCAGGAAACGGATTGAGCCTGAGGTGGCCGCGACCGCCCCGGGGATCACGCGCACGCGCGGTTCCAGGTTGTTCGTCGTCACTTGGGCGCGCAGGCGTTCTAAATTATCCGGCAAAGCCTCGAAAGCGAAAATTTTTCCCGCATCCCCCAGTTTTTGCGCCAAAAGCAAGGTCACATAACCGATATTGGCGCCGACATCATAGGCCACCCAACCGGACTGGACAAGTTCGGCGATGGCAGCCTGGAGATCGGTTTCGTAAGTGCCCAGCCAATAATCTTTTTCGAGGTGCAGATCGAGGTGCATTTTGAGGCCCGCCGCACCTCCGGCGGCGATAGTGATCTTGGTGAGACCAGTGGGGGCAGCTTTGTTGAGCGTGCCGCGGACCAGCTTCGCCAGCGGTTGGAAGCGATAGATACCCCGTTTGAGTGGAGCGGGCAACACGCGGGCGGCCAAAGCGGAGAATTGAAGGATGAGTTTTTTCACAATGACAACCAGAATTTTGATTGGGCAGATTCTAACCGCGAAGTTACGCGAATATCCGCGAAGGATAAATTTTTGTTAAAGAAAAAATTGGCGTAAATTGGCGTTCATTCGCGGTTAAATTTCCAGAGCCGCCAGATAATCATCCAGCATTTGATCCAGCCCGAAGGCGGATTCGGCGCGAGCGCGGGCGGCGGCTCGAAAGCGCGGCTGATCCAGCAGAATTTCGATGGCGGCCTGGGCCAGCGCGGGAATATCGGGCGATTCCAACTGCCAGGGATCGCTGCCATAGGGTACCACCCGCCCGGCATCGCCTGTGACCAGTTCGGGCAGCGCGCCGGTATCAAAAGCCAGCACGGGCAGGCCACAGGCCAGGGCCTCGATCACGGAATTGGGGCAGGCGGCGTTGATGTCGGATGAATACAGCGCATGGGCAGCCCGATCCAGCGCGGGAATTTGCTCTGCGGGTACCAGCCCGGCCCATTCCAGCGGAATATCAGTTTTCTCTGCCCAGCGAGATTTGACGGCCTCCGAAACGCGCCCGGCGACCAGCAATTCCACGGGGTTTCCCAGGCGAGCGCGGTGTTCGATGTTGAGCAGTTCTACCAGTTTTACTGCAGTTTCGAGACCGAGTTCGTAGCCGCCCATGAGCGAACCTTCGACCAGCAAGAGCCGGTAGTGATTAGTGGGAAGCTTGTAGCTTGCAGCTTGTAGCTTGCCGCTTGTCGCTTGCCGCTTGTCGCTATACATCTCCAAATCCACCGCGTTATACACCACCGAAGAAGGCACCGGCGTCGGCCCATACACCCGTTCCCACCACTGCCGCGAAAACTCGCTCTGGTACACGATGTGATCCGCCAGCCGGGAGCGAATCAATTGCAAGTTCCGGTTGCCGTACTCGGCCCGCAAAAAATGCTTGATCCCGGTGCGTTGATGGCGGTGCAGCCAGTTCATGCCGTTGAGGCGCTGCACGATGCGCACGCCGCGGCGTTTGGCGCGCCAAAGATTTGCCAGGTCGCGGGTGCCACCGATGATGAGGACTGAGTCGCAGGTTGCAGGTTGCAGGTCACAGGTTTCGATGCCGCGAGCTTGCAAACCGGTGGCGAATTTGGCCCGGAACGAAACCATACCGCCCACGCCGGAAACTTGAGGCACAATGCTGATCCGTGTCATGTGTCAAGTTTTCCGGTTTCACGCTTACCAACACAGTACGCAGGGATACCGGCCCAGATTTCCCATTCGCCCGTGGATTCTAAAAGCACGGCGTTAGCTCCGATCACGGTCCCGCGGCCAATGGTGAGAATCCCCTTTTTGCACAGGATTTTGCACCCCGGCGAGAGAATCACATCATCCTCGATGACGATCCCCTCGAAGTGCGATTCAGACGCGGGCCGGTAGATGTCAGCCCGCCCAAGGGTGACCCCAGGGTAGAGTTTGACCCGGTTCCCGATCTGGGCTTTGGAGTGAATCACGATTCCAAAGCCGCCATGCGCAATTTCGAGATCTGCCCCGATGGGCACAGAAAGCGGCAACTCCAACCCCAACAGTTTGAGGGTGAGATATGCCAGTTTGCCGATCAAGGGCTTTTGGCGAAAGTAGGCGAGGGAGGTGATGAAGTCTTGGGACATGATTCTCAAAAGCTTGACGGCAGACGGCGGACCGCAGACCGCTTACGTTGAGCCACGGTCGGTCGTCCGTGGTCGGCGGTCGTAATCTAAAATAGCCTTTACAATCCGTTCCGCCGCGTGTCC
>DOTA01000093.1:0-215 GCA_003513015.1 Chloroflexota bacterium | reverse complement strand
TTTTCGCGGCGATGCGCCGTAACGAGTACCAACCGGTTGGTACTCGCCGCCAGGGGCAAATCGATGGTTTTGAAATCAAACGGTTGTTGCACCACCCAGTGCAAGGCGTCGATGGCCGGATTCCCGGTGACGACGATGTGCTCATCCGGGGTGTTTTCTCGCAGTAGATTTTGGCGCGACCATTCAGTGGGGGCAAAGTGCAAATCGGCGACCAC
>DOTA01000194.1:2551-3952 GCA_003513015.1 Chloroflexota bacterium | reverse complement strand
CGGCGATCTTGCAGCACCGGGATGTAGCGGCGGGCCTTATCAGCCTCGCGCAAGTCAATTTCGGCGGTCAAAAGCGTTTGTGTATCCGCCCCTTCCACCAAGGGGATACCCCAGGGATCGATCACGGCGCTGCGTCCGCCCAACTTCACGCCCTGACTTTCGCCCACTTTGTTAACTCCGGCCACAAAAAGTTGATTTTCGATGGCACGGGCTTGCATCAATTTGGCCCAATGCGCCACGCGCCGCTCCGGCCACTCGGACACGATCAACACCAGACGGGAACCCGCCAGAGCGAAGGGACGGAACAGCTCAGGGAAACGCAGGTCATAGCAAATGGAAAGGCCCACGGGACCCCAGAGTGATTCTGCCAAAATCAGTTGATCCCCAGCTCCCAGCCATTTTTCCTCTTCCAGCAAGCGAAAACGGTGGATTTTACGGTAAATGCCCCAGGTCTGACCCTCCGGCCCATAAAGGGCAAAAGTATTGTAGGCGGCCCCAGCTTTGGCTTCCAACAACGAACTTCCGATGGCGATGTGATTGTTTTTTGCCAGCGCAGCTAAACGCGCAAAGCTGCCTTCCCCCAAGGGCGCGGCATACCTTTCCCAATGGGGTAAATCGTAGCCACTGGCCCACAACTCGGGGAGCAAGACTAAATCGCTGCCACGCCCGGCAGCCTCAGAAATTTGAGCCTCGGCGCGGGCGAAGTTGGCTTCAACATCCCCGAATTGGAATTCCATTTGAACGAGGGAGAGGGTGAGTTTCATCAGTATCTATTGGGACACGGATGTTCGCAGATCGCACGGATTCTTGGCTTTCACGAGAAAAAAATCCGTGTTAATCCGTGCAATCCGCGTCCGATGTTCATTAATTCCCCGCAACAACCGGCCTTTCGGGGTCGGCGACCCACTCGGACCAGGAACCGGCATACATACGCGGAATCCCCAAACCGGCATGGGCCACGGCTAGCACATTATGGGCGGCGGTGACGCCAGAGCCACAGTAGAAAGTGACGCGCTCGGCAGGAACCATGCCAAAGAGAATTTGAAAGCGCCCGCGTAAAATCTGCTTTAACTGCATGTGGCCTTTGGAATCAATATTGCTGAGATAGGGATAGTTATGCGCGCCAGGAATATGCCCAGCCACCGGGTCAATGGGTTCGATTTCGCCGCGGTAACGTTCGGGGCCGCGCGAATCGATGAGCATGGCACCGGAATCGCCAAATTCTAGCAGAACATCTTCGGCGGTGGCGAGCATTTGAGATTGCAACAGGGGCGTGAAAACCACCGGGGGGGGTGTGGCTGTTGCGGTATTCACGGGCTGGCCCGCGGCTACCCAGGCCGGGTAACCGCCATCTAAAACGGCGACATTTTCGTGGCCTAGCCAGCGCAGCATCCACCACAG
>DOTA01000194.1:0-2533 GCA_003513015.1 Chloroflexota bacterium | reverse complement strand
AATGGATCATTTCCGGATTGGATCATACCACGAGGCAAATATCATGTCTAATTTATCGAAAGATGAAATCATCTCAACCAGCCGGGAGCACGTTTTTTGGACCTGGTCAACTCAAGGAAAAGTCAACCCCATCCCGGTGAAGCACGCCGAGGGCGTTTATTTTTGGGATTTAGACGAACAACGTTATCTGGATTTCAATTCGATGACGATGTGCGTCAACATTGGGCACGGCAATCAGCATGTGATCGAGGCCATGATACGGCAGACCCGCGAATTATCCTATGCGGCGCCGGGGATGACGACTGAAATTCGGGCCAAAGCCAGCAAAATGGTGGCGGAGATCACGCCGGGCGGCGCGTTGAGCAAGGTAATGTTCACGCTGGGCGGGGCTGATGCCAACGAGAATGCCATTAAATTGGCGCGGGCTTACACGGGACGGCACAAAATTCTAACGCGCTACCGCTCTTATCATGGAGCCACGGCGGNNCCGCCGCTGGACTTGGGAACCCAACCTGATGGGCGGCGTGGTGCATTTTCTGGATCCATATCGCTACCGCTCAACTTTCCACCGCGGCAACCCCAGCATTTCGGAAACAGATTTCACGCAAGATTATCTCAATCATCTGGAGGAAATCATCAATTTTGAGGGGCCGGAGACGATTGCCGCGGTTTTAATGGAATCAGTTACCGGCACGAATGGCATCATCATTCCGCCCGAAGGTTATATGCAGGGTGTACGGGCCATTTGCGACCGTTACGGTATTCTAATGATCGCCGATGAGGTGATGAGTGGTTTCGGGCGCACCGGCAAATGGTTTGCAGTAGATCACTGGAATGTGGTGCCTGATCTGATGACGATGGCCAAGGGATTGACCTCGGCCTATGCCCCGCTGGGGGCCGTCGCCATGAAACCAGAGATTGCGGCGCGTTTTGATAGCGAGGTTTACGAGGGCGGATTGACTTATACATCGCACCCGGTTTCATTGGCAGCCGCGGTGGCGAATATTGAAGTTTTGCGGGATGAAAAAATAATCGAGCACGCGGCCGAGATGGCGCCGATTTTGAATCGCAAGCTCAACGATCTGGGCGAGGCGCACCCCAGCGTGGGAGAAGTGCGCTCGATTGGGTTATTTGGCATTTTGGAATTGGTCAAAGACCGCAATACGCGCGAACCGATGGCGCCATTCAATCATTCCAGCCCCGAAATGTTGGCGCTGCGCAAAGATTGCTTAGCGCATGGTTTGTTTCTGTCAACCCACTGGCACACGGTGTTGGTGATTCCCCCGCTGATTATCAATGAAGCACAACTGGCGGAGGGGTTTGCGATTCTCAATAAAGCTTTGGAATTTGCCGATGCGGCTGTGCAGCGCTAAACCAGCCTGCGTAAATTCGCCAAACTGAAGTTCTTCGTAAAAATCTCGGGCCAGATTTACACCGCGAGCGTAAATCTGGCCCGAGAAATTATTAACGCATTGCTAAAGCTGCCCAACTGAACTCATTTAAATGCGCAGGCGAACGGTTTTGATTTCGAATGGGCGGAAATCTAAAACTATTTTGCCATCTGCAAAATCCAGGCTGCTCAGGTTTTCCTCCAATAAATTCGTTTGCAGGGCGGCCACAATCGGGAGGCTGGTTGTCAGCGTGCAACGCGTGGCCGTGCGCAGGGCCTCATACAGGCGCACAATCAGATCGCGGGAGCCATCTTCGGCGGGTTTGACGGTTTCGATGATGACATTGGGCGCATCCACGCTGAAGATGGATTGCGAAGGCTGCTCGCCAAGCCCAGCGACAATCAGCGCAGGCACGTTTAGATCGTAAGCCTCCCGCACCAGGCCACTTTCCAACAGGCTGCCATTCCAGGAATAGAGGGCGTAGGTAAACTGCTGAATGCCCTTATCGGCGGNNGTCCATTTGTGGTTGGAAACTTCGAAGCGATCTTGATCGTACTGCCGGGAACGATGATTGGGTCGGCGCAAATGCCCAAACTGGATTTCAGAGATGGCCTCCGAGCTGTGAATATCTACCGGGAAGGAAACTTTTAGGAGTTTGTGGCTCTCCTGCCAATCTACCGTGGTGTTGAAGTCGATGCGGCGGCTGCCGCGGCGCAGGCTGATAATCTGATCCAGCGTGGATTTATGCAGATTGCGGTGCAAGCTGACCCGGGCCACGAGGGGGCTGCTTCCGTTGATTGAAATTTGCGCGGTTTCCGAGGTGGGAACCGGCTGCATTTCGGCCATGCTATCCAAATCCCAGGCATCCCAATTGGTGGGTACATCTTTGTAGAGATTCAGCCGATTCCCCGGAGCAGCCATAATTTCCCGGGCGGTTTCTTTATCCCACAGACTGACAAGTTGCCCCTGCTGATCGAAACGGGCACAGATCAATTCGTTTTCCAGCATAAATCCATCTTCCCAGAGGGAGGCGCGGGCAGCCGCCTGGGAATCGCCCGTAGCGAGGGTCTCGTGGGGTATCGTGGCCCAGCCACAGGCGGGGACTTTAACTTCGAGGAGGCCGTCAGCGGTATCAACCAGGG
>DOTA01000400.1 GCA_003513015.1 Chloroflexota bacterium | reverse complement strand
CTGGAAAGTTGCTGATAAAGCTGGCGTTCAGATGATCCGGGTGTTGGTGCGTAGTCAGCAAAATATCGGTTCCGGTGGGGGGAGCTGAGACAACTTCAGGATTCATGACATCAATCAGCACCCGATTGCCAGCCTCGTCGATCAATTCAAATTGGGAGTTTTCGCTGTAAATAAGCGTAATCTCACCCGCAGCGGCAGAGTTGCAGGCAGTTAAGCAGATCAGTAAAAATAAAACTGCGAAAATGAAGCTCTTTTTCATATCTCGCGCAATGCTCCTCCAATAAAATTCAGTACTTCACGATTCTGTCATTCTGAACCCCGTCATGGGTGAAGAATCTCCGTCTTGCGGGTGAAAGACTCTTCGCTGCGCTCAAAGTGACTTGGAAATCGGGATCTACTGAAATTAGCTTGATCAGGTTTTTCGTTTTAAAACTCATCTGATGGTTTACCCAGCTTATGAGCTTGAAGGGTATAAATCCTTGCGAAAATGGATCGTGCGCTGTACTTCGACATAACCCAATTGAGCGTGCGCCCTCGGGCTGAGGGGATAATCGGGCGTGGTATCTGAAGCCATTTCGGTGCAGCCCTGTTGGCGTGCCCAGCTTTCGGCAGCCTCCACCAGTTTGCGCCCAACTCCTTTGCCGCGCAGATCGGTGTCCACGTACCAGCCTTCTAGGTAGCCGATGCGGTTGGTGGTGCAGCCCTCGGCCTCTTTGCGAATCGAAACTTCCAACATGCCGCACAAGCCACCTTCCGGGTGCAGTGCCACAAAGACGGGCTGATTTTGATCCGCGGCGATTTCTTTCATCTCTGCCTGCAATTCGACAAGCTTGTGTTCCGGGTCAGGCCATAAAGCCAGGCGCAGCCGCAGCCACTCGGCATAATCTTGCTGTTCAATGTGGCGGATGGTGATGTGATGATTTGTGTCCATAAAAAATATTGCTCTGATGGGGCCAGGGAAGGGCTTTGATTTGCAGGAATTCGACCTTGTTCATCTTACTCCAAAAGAATGTTGCCAGCAAAAGTACTATTGGGTCATTAAGAGTGCCTGGAGCACTTCATCCAATGAGGGCGTTTCGGGGGCATCTTTGAAAATGGCCATGCGGCGGTAAATTTCGGAGGCCGCAATGTGGAATCCGCTGGGGATGCCCGCGCCCGCCAAGGTGGCGGCGATCTCCTTCATTTCACTTTCGAAACGCCAGGCTTTAGCCGTGACCTGCCGCACCCGGTTTGGGGTTTGCTCGCTAAAATTAGAATCATCCCGCGACCATTGATTTTCTAGTTCATTCCGCACTCCTAAGGATTCCGCGGTTGCCAGGATACCGCTTAAAAGGGCAGTGGTGCCTTTGGTGTAAGCCGCGAAACACATTTTCAGCGCTGAGGCTTTGCCAATCGCTGTGCTGATGACTGCGGTTTCCAATGGCCCAGCGGCGAAGCAATCCGCCACGGCCTGTGCCTGTGGGCCGGAGAGATACAACCAGGTGCGTTCCGCTTCCCAGGCAGGCCCGCCAATGATGCCGCCATCCACAAATTCGATACCGGCAGCTTGCATGCGCTGGCCCATGAGAATGGCACGCTGCGGGGCGATGGCATTGGCCTCCACAAAAATGCCCCGGAAACCGGTCGCGAGCACCTGCCGGGCGAGATCATCCGCGGCGTGCGGCGGGCATACGCTGATGATCACCTCACAAGTCTGGCATAAATTCTCGAGGGTTTGGGCATCTTTTAGGTTGTGCTGGGTGGCGCGCTGCCGAGTTTGCTCGGAGCGTTCATCAGAAGCCCAATGAACTTCACAACCGCTGTTTTGGGCCGAGGCTGCCACGGAAATACCCATTTGTCCGGGGTGCAGGATGCCGAGTTTGGTCATTTGTTTTTCCTTATTTTGTAATCGTCGCACAAATCTTGCAGCGGGCATAACTCGCATTGAGGTTTGCGGGCATGGCAGATTTCACGCCCCAGGCGAATGATGTTCAAATGGGCAGCGTAATACGTTTCGGGTGGTAACTGCGCCGCCAGATAGGCGTGCGCCTGGTCGGCGTTCATTTTTTCGGGGCGCAGGCCCAGCCGTCCGCTGAGACGGTGAACGTGCGTATCCACAGGGAAAGCCGGTTTGCCGAGGGAAAACAGCAGTACAATCGAGGCTGTTTTGGGGCCAACACCCTGGAATTTCATCAGCCAATCCAGGGCATTTTCAGTGGAATATTCTTCTAGAAAACTCAAATCCAGCAAGCCGCGCTCGGCAGTGATCGCTCGCAGCACCTTTTGGATGCGCGGCCCTTTTTGGTTCGCTAACCCCGCGACTCGCACAGCCTCGATGACTTCCGCTTCGGGAGCATCCCGGACCTCTTCCCAGGTGGGGAAGGCCGCCCGCAAAGAGACGAAAGCCCGATCGCGGTTGATATCGTTGGTGTTTTGCGAAAGGATGGTCGAAACCAACTCATCCAGCGGCGGCAGCGGATTGCGCCAGGTGGGCTCGCCGTAAAATTCGATCAGACGTTGATGGATTTGGGTGGCTTTGTTCATAAAAAAGTATCAGGTGTTTTGGTGCCAAGTTTCAGGTGTCAGGATTTGGGTGATTTCGTTTTCACTTGCAACTTGTCGCTAAAGATCCAATTCAAACACCGTTTTGGCCTCGCCCACCAAAATTTTTCGCCAGTTGTAGATAGGGAAATTCGGACCCCATTCCGCCAGGGATTCCGCTTCCGCAGGGGTTAGCACGCCCAATTGTTGCAGAATGGCGAGGGTGACCGCCGGGCGGGCGCGGTCTTTCAGGTCTCCATCCGCGATTTTGAGGGTGATACCCACCCCGGGGGTATCTGGCCCCAGCACCCCGGGCCTGATACCGATGGCCTGATAGCCTTCCGCCCCGCCTTTGGAGACGATTTTGCCAGCGGTGGCCGTCATCAACACAGTGTCGAATTTTCCGGGGCCAGCAATCATCTCTGGGTAGTGAGTCATGGCGGCGGTGATGCGCTGGCAAGCCGCGGCTCTTTGGGGCGCGAGTTCCCACGGGTCTACCAGTCGGGCAAACCCCAGGGCTGCGTTTCTCAGGGGGATAGCGAAATTTGGGGCCGAGCAACCATCTGTTCCCAGCGCAACCTTCTCCGGTTCCAGCCTGCACATCTCACTGAAGGTCTGCAAAATCTGTTTTTGGATGGGATGCTGCGGATCGAGGTAACTTTCCAGCGGCGCGTGGATCATCTGAGCAAAAGCCAGCATACCGGTGTGCTTACCAGAGCAGTTGTGCCGGTTGGGGGTTGGTTCGAGGTCCTGACGGATCAGGGTTTTGGCGGTGGCGTTGTCGGTGGGCAGATGCACGCCACATTGCAGGTCGGCCTGCGTCACGCCGATTTTGGCTTGCATCCCTTCCAGGGTATGAAAGTGGTTGTCGGTGCCGGCATGGGAGGCGCAAGTGATGGCTACTTCGCGCTCACTGAAACCCCAATAATCAGCCCCGCCGTTTTCGATGAAAGGCAGGGCTTGAAAGGGCTTCGCGCTCGAACGCATGAAGGTGACCAATTCGGGGTCTCCGTAAGATGCCAGCAACTGGTTGTGGCTATCCACGATGGCAAAAGCGCCATAATGGATCGATTCGAGGGTTTCCCCACGAGTAAGAAACTGGATGGGAAGGTAGGAGGTTGCTGGCATGAGTTAATTACCGTTTTCTTTGGTCTCTGGGAAGTAGTGCCGTTGGTAATATTGTTCCAGCCCGTAACGCAGGCGCTGTTCGTAGCTGTCGCGAAAAACCAGGGGAAAATTGAGTTTTTCCATGAAAGGTTCGATCAGGTTTTCGGTGCTGGCGGGTGAAGCTCTCTTTTCGGCTAGAGAGTCCAGGCGTTTGTTCAGCCCTTTGAGTTGCTCGTGTTGTTCGCGCACATACTCGATGCTGACAGGGCCGCCGCGCCCGCTGACAATGGTGTAATCGCGGTAGTGTGGGGTGCGCAGTTCGCTGATCGCTTCGAGCCAAACGGGTAGATTGCACTTTGCCAAGAAGGGCGGCTGGTCAATCAGGATGGTATCGCCGATAAAGATGATTTTCTCGGAGGGAATAATCACCCAGGATGAACCGGTCGATGGCCCCGGATGGTGTTCGATGGCGATTTCCAGGTGGCCCCAGTGCAGGTTCAATTTGGTGCTGAAAGTGATGTTGGGTGCTGACCAGCGGGTGCCGGATACCTCGGGGTAATTTTCCCATTCGGAACTGCTGCCGGTGGGCTGCCCTTTGAAAACGGAGGTGCGGCTATCGAAGGTATCGAGCACGTTTTGTTGGGCAATCACGGTGCAATCCATGTGGCGTACGCCGATGGTGCGGTCGGGATGCGCGTCGAGATTGATCAACAAGCGGTGTGTGCCGCGGCTGTGGGTGAGCAGCATCGATTTCCAGGTGCGGGCATCTTCGGCTCGGAGGGGGGCATCGATCATCAGGGTGCCGCGCGGCATAATGATGGCTCCCAGCGTGACTCCGGGATAAGCGTCTTCGTAAAAAATTCCATCTGCAATTGGTTGCATGACTACTCCTGGTATAAAGATCAGAGTGAGGTGGTTAAATTTCTTTGCGTTCGGTGTTGGCGGGCAAAGTGAACACAAATCTTGAACCCGTTTTGGCGGTATCTTCGATCCAGATGCGCCCGCCATGCCCTTCCACCGCCAACCGGCAATAGGCCAAACCCAGGCCGAACCCCGCTGGGCCGCCTTTACCGTGCAGGCGCGTGTACTTATCGAAGATGCTCTGGTGTTTTTCGCGAGGGATGCCCGGCCCGGTATCTTCGACCCACATACGCACGTATTCGCCTTCGAGCGCGGCGCCAATTGTGATTTTCCCCTGGGGCGGGGTGAACTTTACCGCGTTTTCGGTTAAATTTATCAGTACGCGCCGGATCATGTCGCCATCAATCATCACTTGCGGTAGGGCATCTATTAACTCCGTTTGGATTTGTTGGTTTTTGTTCTTGGCAATCGGCGAAACCGCATCCAGGGCATCTCGCACCAGGCTTTGCGGCTCCACAGGTTGCAGATTCACAATGGGCTGACCGGCTTCCAGGCGGTTAATATCGAGCAATGAATTGGTCAGCCTTTGGATGCGTTCTGTGGAGCGTACTGCAATATTGAACAGCGATTGGATGGCTGGGTTGCCCTTTTCTAGCGAGAGCATTTGGGAGAGCACATCCATACTCGAAATTACGTTGGAAAGCGGCGAGCGCAAATCATGGTAAATCGAAGAGAGCAGATCATCGCGCATTTGTTCCAACTCTTTGCGCTCTTGAATATTACGGAAGACCCACTGGATGCAGGGAATTCCATCGACTTCAATGGGATGCACGCGTACTTCTACCGGAATTTCAACTCCGCCTTGGGTGTGCAACACCGATTCGTAGGTGATCGTCTTCCCGGATGCAAGCGCCTCAAACCCCTGCCCCAGTTGATCGCGGGCAATCTCGTGGAGTTGGCCAATCGCCAGGTGCGATAACATTTCCGAGTGGTAGCCCGAAAGCCGTATCGCCTCACGGTTGGCCTCTAAAATCAGCCCTTTCTGGTCACTGATCAACATGCTATTGATATTATCTTCAAAAAGGTCAAGATAGCGTTGGTGTGCGGAGCCTAAATCTTCAAAATTCTGCGCGTGTTGAATGGCCGAACCTGCCAGGCTACCGATTCCCGCCAAGACCAGCAAAGCGTCGGGATCGAAATATCCCTGATGGGGGTTGATGGCCTCCAAAACGCCGATCACCTCTCCTTGCCAACGAATTGGCGCGCAGGCCACGGCGCGCGTTTGAAACCCGGTCTTTTGGTCAACAACTGCATAAAAACGCGCATCTGCGGCAACATTTTGCACAATTACGCCCTGACCTTCGCTCGCTACCCATCCGGCGATGCCCTGCCTCAACTTTAGGCGGATCCCTGTGACATTTTGCTTCTTCCGCGAATTCGAAGCCTGAAATTCAATTTCATTCGTTTTGGGGTCAACCAGCGCCAGTGAAACTGCTTCTACTTGCAAAGCCTGGCTAACCTGATCGAGAATATGCTGCAAAACTTCATCGCGTTCTAACGAGGCGGCAATCGCGGTAGCGCTCTGCGCTAATGCCGTCATTACACGGGCTTGCCGCTGGCTTTCGCCATACAAACGAGCATTCAACACCGCAATGGAGGCCTGATCGGCGATGGCCTGGATCAGCTCCAGGTGATCTAAATTAAAGAAGTTGGTTTGAGCATGGGCCAGCGTAATGACGCCTGCGATCTGTTCGCGCGCGATCACAGGCACACTCACCACCGACTTTGAGCTTGAAACCTCGTTCGTGCCATCCGAGCGGTAGATCCAGCGCCCGTCCTGGCTGGTGTCGGGGATCAGCACCGCCTGGCGTTGCCGCATCACCCACCCGGCCAACCCTTTCTTCAGGGTGATGCTCAATTCATCGGGGGTACGCTCGACGATTTGGTTTTCGTGAATGATGGCCGAAGCCACCGGGGTGCCGCTGTCATCCAAAACGATGATGCTGCCGCTGTTTGCGCCAATATTACGCATGGCTAGCAGGAGCACACGCCGCAACACGGTAGGCAAATCCAGCGTGGAGGCGATCTCACGGCTGATATGGTAAAGCAGTTCCAGAGAAGCCCGGGAACGCTCGCCTAAATTGGATTGGATCAAGGGGTTATTTTCTGACACGAGTTCAAGTATAGCATATTCGGGCGCTTGCCGAGACCCCCGAATGGCCGCGAGGAGCGCTAAAGACTTGTCGAATCATCACTGACCCTTCGACTGCCAACCGCCAGCTTGCTGAGTAGTGTCAAAGTGCGCTGCCGGTTGG
>DOTA01000086.1 GCA_003513015.1 Chloroflexota bacterium | reverse complement strand
AAAGTGGTGGTAGAAGGTGGGCGTGTTTCCTGGGGCGATGCACCGCTGGTGATCAACCCTTGGGATGAGTACGCTGTGGAGGCCGCTCTCAAAATTGCGGAAGCTCACAGCGGAAGTGTGACCGTGCTCAGTATGGGCAAAGAAGATGAAAAAGAAGCCATCAAGCACGCCCTGGCAATGGGCTGCGGCGAAGCCATCCTGATCTCTGACCCAGGGCTGGCAGGCTCCGATGGGGCTGGGGGTGCCCGCGTGATGGCCGCTGCCATCCAAAAGATCGGCGATGTCGATCTGGTTTTCTTTGGCAAGCAAGCCATCGATACCGACACCGGCACCGCACCGGCAATGGTGGGCCGCGTGCTGGGCTGGCCGGTGCTGACCCTGGTTTCAGCCATCGACGAGGTTGGCGCAGAAATCAAAGTGCAGCGCGCCACCGAAGAAGGGCGCCAACTGGTCGAAAGCAAACTCCCGGCCGTGGTCAGCGTGGTCAAAGATTACGGCGAACCGCGCTACCCGTCCTTCATGGGCATCCGCAAAGCCGCCCGCGCTAACGTTCCCGTGTGGGGGCTGGCCGATCTGGGCGTTGCCGCGCCCGCGGCGGTGGTGGCCTGGCCGGCGGTGATGAACCCACCCGCCCGCGAAATCACCAACGAGATCATCGCAGGCAGCAGCCCACAAGAAATTGCCGAAAAATTGGCCGACAAAATTTTAGCGGAGAAGGTGCTATGAGCAAGATTTGGGTTTATATCGATCAATTCAAAGGCGAGGCCCTGCCCTCTTCGTGGGAGGCGCTGGGCGTGGGCAAAACCCTCGGCGAGGTCACAGCCCTGGTTTTTGGGGCAAATGTGGCTGGCGTGGCCCAAGAAGCCTTCCACTTTGGAGCGGATGCCGTACTTTTGGCGGATGATCCCACTCTGGCGGATTTTCGTACGGAACCCTACGCAGGGTTGCTGAGCAAATTAGCGGGTGAGGCCGCCCCGGAGGTGATCCTGTTACCCACCACCACCCGTGGGCGTGATCTAGCCGCCATGGCTGCCATCGACCTGAACACCGGCGTGCTGGTGGATGTGACCGCCCTCGAAGTTGTGGGCGGCGAAATTTTAGCCACCCGCCCGATCTACGCGGGCAAACTGCTCTCCCAAGTTAAGTGCCTGNNACATCCCGCAGCGGAACCCCCACCAAGGTGGGAGTTGCCGTACCCGAAGCCGAAATTGCCACCCAAGTGACCGGCTATGCTGACAGCGAGGGCGGCGTAAGCCTGACAGACGCGGCCGTGATCGTCTCGGGTGGGCGGGGAGTGAGTAACAACCCCAAGTTGAGTCCCCCTGCGGGTCTGGATGAAGGGGCACAGGAAAAATGGCGGGCGCAGGAAGGTTTCAAATTAGTGGGAGCCCTCGCGAGCGTGGTCGCTGGCGCGGTCGGCGCCAGCCGCGCGGCGGTCGATGCCGGTTATATCCCCTATTCGCACCAAGTTGGGCAAACCGGTAAAGTGGTCTCGCCAGATTTGTATATCGCCTGTGGCATTTCGGGCGCGATCCAACACCTGGCAGGGATGCGCACCAGCAAGGTGATCGTGGCCGTCAACAAAGACCCCGACGCGCCGATCTTTAAACTGGCGCGCTTTGGCGTGGTCGGCGATTTATTCGATATTCTGCCGCCGCTCACGGAGGCGCTCAAGGCCCGACTGGGCAAATAAATAACAAATACCTTTCAGTTTCGTTGGATTAAGACCGGAATTGTCATAAAGGCTTGCAGCGGGACTTAAAGGAATGATACAATGACTCCGGTACTATTACTTTAGTACTGGGTCTTTGATAACTCAGGAGCAGGGTGTACCTGCTCCTTTTATTTAGGTACCCATGTGAACCAGAAAATTTACTCTTAACCTGGAGGCAATTCATGTTCGAAACAGACGCTCTTTATCAGAACGACCCAAAATGGAAAAATGTCAAACTTGGGAATCAAAATACAGAGACAATCGGTAGTTGGGGTTGTTTGATGACCTCGATGACGATGGTCGCCAATGGGTACGGTTTCAACGAAACGCCTGAAAGCATCAATGAGAAGATGAAAGCGGCTGGCGGGTTTCAGGAAGCGCTCATTATCCCGGCGGTTTTACCGTCTGTTTGCCCTGGGCTGGTTTACAAAGGTTACCAACCTTGTGAAGACACCCCCGCGCCACTGGACCAGATTGATGCTGCCATTGCCGCCGGGAAACCGGTGATTGCCCAGGTAGACTGGTCACCCAAAGCGGGATTGCAGACGCACTGGATTGTGCTCTACGACAAAGAAGGGGATGATTATTATATGAAAGATCCGTACCGCTATAGTGGTGATGCCCCCGATAAGAAAATCAAAGTACTTGATCGCTATACGCATGGCGGCAAAAAAATATCGAATGCCATCACGGGTGTGATTTGGATCGAAGGGTCAACCCCGCCTAAGCCGAAACCCAAGGTACCTGTACCCGCGGATGCGCTGACCGTGTATGCGGCAGTCGATGGGCTGGCTTTCCGCAATGATCCTTCTGTTGCGGGAGCATTGCTCAAGCGCCTGCCTCTGAATGCCAAGCTCATTATTTTGGAGAGCAGAGCTGATGCCGACGCCAAAGTTGGCGCAGACGGGCTATGGATTCCCATTCAAGATAGCACTGGCGATCAGGGCTACACCGCGTCCTGGTATGTTTCAAAGACGGTGGTCGACGAAGAGGCCGAACCGCCCGAACCCAAAACACCCGTAGTCACACCGGATGATGTTGAATTCTTCTTGATCCCGATTGCAGATGGGTTGGCAGTGCGCGCTTCCGCAGATTTCAATGCCGAATTGATTAAACGGGCACCCCTGAACACCGAATTTGGTTACCTGGAAAGCCGCGCAGATGTCAACAAGAAAGTCGGCGTAGTCAATCAGTGGATCAATGTTTATGATGCCAGCGGTGACCAGGGTTATGTGGCAGCTTGGTATGTAACCCGCAAAGCTGGCACACCCCCACCCGCTCCGGGTAGCGCCGCAAAACCGGTTACCCCGCCCGCTCAACCCAAACCCGTTACGCCAACTCCGCCTGTGCAACCCAAACCTGTCACTCCGCCCGCGCCGATCAAGGGCTTGGCAGTAGTGCCAACCATAGAAGGCCTGGCTTTCCGCACACAGCCGCTGGTTACGGATGCCAACCTGATCAAACGGTTACCTTTGAACACCACACTGGAAATCGATGAACCAGAGGCGCAAGCTAAAAACAAGATTGGCGTTGATGGCCAATGGCTCAAAGTTAAAGATTCCTCCGGCAAATCTGGTTATGTGGCCTCCTGGTATGTAAAACTTGCTACCGGAGCGAGTTCGGGTGAAAGCCAGGGCGGGAGTTTGAATCTGCGTACCACCACAGAAGGCGTTGCCTTAAGGCGATCTACGGTGGTAAATGATCAATCTCTGATTAAACGACTGCCCGATGGGTCGATTGTGATTGCCCTGGAGGCAGATGCAGCTTCGAAAGTTGGCGTCAACGGTGAGTGGCTCAGAGTCCGCGATAACAGTGGTGCTGAAGGCTATCTCGCAGCCTGGTATGTTGAGAAAGCATAGCGCAATCACTTAAGTTAAGTTCGAGAGAAAGTGGGTGATCTGTAATGGGGCCGATCACCCACGGATGCTCACAACCTGATGCAAAAATTCAGATACAAGAACAAGATAGCACACGATCTAAAAGCACTCTCTTGGAGGCAATGACTTCATGACAAAAAAAATCTCAATTCACTCCTTTCGAGGGGGAACGGGGAAAACCAATTCAACCGCAAACATTGGTTCTTTACTGGCCATCGCGGGCTTTCGAGTCGCGATTCTGGATAGCGACATTCAATCTCCGGGCTTGCATGTAATCTTCGATGTAGATACCGATGGTAACTTGCTAACGCTGAATGATTACATTTGGGGACGCTGCCAGATTCAAGAGGCAGCGCACGATGTCACTTCGGTTTTGGGTGATTCCGTTGAAGGGAAATTATTCCTGGTTCCAAGCAGCATGAAAGCCAGCGAAGTAGCCCGCATCCTGCGCGACGAAAATTATGATCCCAGCCGCATCAGCGATAGTTATGAGACCCTGTGCGAAGCTCTGAATCTAGACGTTCTGATTATTGACACGCACCCGGGGCTAAATGATGAAACTTTGCTCTCGATGGCGGTTTCTGACGCGGTTGGGTTGTTGTTGCGCCCCGATTATCAGGATTACCAGGGAACCAGCGTGGCACTCGAAATTGCTGAAAAACTAGATGTGCCCGCCATTAAGCTCATTGTCAATAAATCGCCTGCCCTCTTCTCGCCAGAAATCGTTAAACAAAAAGTTGGTGAGGCTTTTGGAAAAGAAGTTGCAGCCGTGCTACCACATTCAAACGAAATGATGGCGCTGGCAAGCCAATCTGTATTTGTTATCAAATATCCCGATGACCCACTGGCAGCTTTATTCAAACAGGTCACCCGCGGATTAATGGAGTAAATAATTGTCTACTACTACGTTACAACAAAATGATTTAAACCTAATGAGCAAAAACCTCCAGCAAGTCTTACCAATCGTGCCCCAAAATGGAGGCGATCAACTCTCAGAATATGCCCTGCAATTGTTGCGGATGCGGCATCCAGAATCGCCCGTTGATGATATTTTGCACGAGATGGAAGTAATGGCCGAGCAGCAAAACGTGCCGATTATTGGCCCCTTGGAGGGTGCCATCATCCAATTGCTGGCTGAAATCCATGGAAATTCCGCCAAGCATGTTTTAGATATTGGCACCGCGATTGGCTATTCAGCCATTTGGCTGGCTCGGGGCCTGCCTGCTGATTGTCGAATTATCAGTATCGAAATCGACCCGGAACGAGCCAGAATTGCCAAAGAATTTATCGCACGCGCGGGTTTCGCCAATCAGGTTGAAGTGCTGGAGGGGGATGTTTTCGAGTTGATGTCCCAAATCAACCAAAAATTCGATATTATTTTTCAAGATGTCATCAAACACGTTTACTTTGGGGCCAGTTCCCAACTCTCTTTGAACCTGCTTGATTTTTGCATTGAACACCTACGTGATGGCGGCTTATTGCTCGGCGATAATGTTTTTTGCATGGGCGAAGTATTACACGATCAAGCTGAGAAACTCCCTGAACAAGTGATTGGGATTCAGGCTTACAACACTCGCGTCGCTACACATCCCCTGCTCGATAGCATCACGCTGCCTGTTCGAGATGGTTTGTGGGTATCGCGTAAGCGGCTTGAACGCTGATGTTTTGGTTGTAAACGCCAGAAAACCATCATCACGGTTTTACCTGGAGTAAAAAGGAGAACAACATGAATGATAATCCCAAACGAAAAGGTTGGTATCGCAATCTATCCATCACCACAAAATTTTCGATCGTTCTGATCTTAACCGCCCTGATACCCTTGATTTTGTTGTCTGGGTTCAACCTGTATATGCATGCTCAAGATATTTTGGAACGCTCAAAGCAAGATTTGGAGCATCTCTCGGATAGTAAAGCCGAACTCATAGACCTGCTCATTGAAGATACCAACAGCTCTCTCCATATTCTTGGCACCGACCCAGAAGTGGTTACCTACCTTTTAGATTTCGCGAATGCTTCAGAGGCGGAGGTTGCCTCCGCCAATACGGTATTCCAAAACGCGCTAGATTCAAATCCCTTTTATGAATACACATATTTAATCAATTCCACTGGCACCGTTTTGATCTCCAAGCAATTAGAAGGCCTGGCAACTGTTCAAGGTGGAAATTTTGCGGACCGCGAATATTTCAAGCAGGGTATGGCAGGGAATGAGTATATCGACGTGTTGGTTGGGCGTACTTCCAAAAAAATGGGATTCTATTTTTCTCGACCAGTCCAAGATGGGCAAGGAAATGTTCTCGGAGTTGCCATCATCAAATTACAGGGCGAGGCTGTTACCAGAATCATCAATGAAATCAACAACACGCAAAATGATATGTCGGCCATCTTAGTTGATCATGATGGAATTGTGGTTTCACCGCCAGCTGATTACGAAAATTGGTTATACCAGAGTATTATTCCAGTCTCACCAGAGATCGAAGAAAAGGTGAAGGCACGTTTTTTGGTTGATTCGGTTCCCTATATAAACATCCCCGTTTTGGAACAATTGGTCGGGATCACAACCAGCGGATCAATTATGCAATTGAGAGGTGAGAACGGCGGCGTAGTGATGGGGTATGCGCCTGTGCAACAATTAAATTGGGTGGTAGGAATTAACATTCCACCAGCAGTATTAATAAACCGCATTACCAACCTAGCAGTGATCACGCTAGTCAGCGGGTTTATCGTAGGCTTGATCGCAGTTCTTGTCGCGATATTCGTGGCTCGCGGTATCACGCGGCCGATTAGCAAGCTGGCGTTGGCTGCCCAACGTGTGGAAAAGGATCGTTCCTTCGAGCCTTCAGATATTGCCGATGTGATGGAACTTGGCGATGAAATCGGGCATTTGGCCCGGGTTTTCAGTAACATGGTGCTGGCTTTGCGCGCCCGCATAGCTGACCTGCGCACAATTTTTGAGATCAGCCAGGAAATCAGTGCTGGGGTTGGCATCGATGAAACCTTGTCATACATCCTAGGATCCATCCACAATGTAATCCCCTATGATTTGGCTGAGATTGGTTTCTATGATAAACCTACTAACTGCATGGTGATCCGGGCAGCCGCGAATTACATGACAAGTGGCCACGAGAATGCCATCTCCTATTACGAACCTGAAATTGCCCATTCCTACAATATCGATGATGGAATTCTGGCTCGCTTGATGAAAGC
>DOTA01000087.1:8046-8733 GCA_003513015.1 Chloroflexota bacterium | reverse complement strand
CCGCCGTATCCAAAAAAAGCATATCCGGCAATTGGCAGGCCCAACGCTCAACCATGCGAATAAATTTCACGGTCAGAGGGCTGCGCTCGGTAATGCCTCGTTCTGTGGTGATCAAATATAATGAGTTGAGTACATCCCAGGCCAAAGGCTTTCTGCGGATTTTGGCGAGTACCCAAGCCAGAAAAACATCGAAATGCCCGGGATACCCAACGAATAATACATCATAATTCCCAATTTGATGGTAGTACCGCAACAAGTTGAAATAAGTTTTTATCACGCGCCACCAAAATTGAGGGCGCAGCCAGCCGCCCGAAGCTGCGCCTACTCGATCATCAACGCTTTGCCAGAGCTTTTCATGGCATTCGATCACATTTATCCCATTGCCTCGCAGCCCTGCGATGATGATCTGATTACGAGCATAATTTTCTCGATAGGTACCGAAATAACAAACTTTCAAATCAATCTGTTGTTTATGTGTGAGTTCTGCATTCATGGCGTAAACTTAAAAATCCAGACCCGATCTTGATGATAAAGCATTTCGAAATGTGAATCACTCTTTAATTCTTCCGGGTTGATGCGCAAAGGGCCGGAATAATTAACGCGGCCTTGTTGTTGCCCAATATATACATGGGTTACCCCATAATCACCCAAGGCAGCAAGCGTTTCTGGAGATGTTATGCCGTGTGC
>DOTA01000087.1:0-8033 GCA_003513015.1 Chloroflexota bacterium | reverse complement strand
GCGAAACTATTAGGATTTACTTCCCCATGACGTTCCCACACGCCCCAAATGCCTAGGCCCGTAATGGTTACCGCGAAAAGAATATTGACCCATCGCTTTGGAATAGCAGTTTCTCTTGAGAGCCAGATTGGGATGGCACCCAATATGATTCCCACTGGGATATAGGCCGCGATAAAGATAGAAAAATTGTCAATGATCCCTTTTCCGGGTAAGTTCAGCCAATGCGGATTTGCCACTAAAACAAGCATAAACCACCATAGCCCAATCGTTGCCAGTGCCAATCTTTTCTGCCAAAGACAAATTGCCAGAACAAGGATTGCCAAAAGCCAGATAGCGATGGGCAAATAAACTGTCAGATCGCCAACCGAATAAGAGATTGCCGCGCTTGCTCCCTGGCCAGTAGTTGTCGGCATTTTAGTGATGAAATTTTTGAAGAGATTTAAAATTCTACCGCCAAAAACATTCACAAACCACGGCAGAAAGATGGCACCGGCACCTAATCCGATCCAGAAAACTTTGGTTAGGAGTGAGATACTCAACTCTCTTTGCAAGTGGAGAATTAAATAAGCGATGATAAAAACGATAAAAAATATAATCACTCGGTAATGGGTTAAGGCTAAACCGGCGATTACCAGACAGGTTGGCGCGAAAAATCGCCAGGAAAACTTTTCGGATTTGAAACTGATCAAGGTAAACCAGATCGCGACTACGAGCAATACTTGTCCGGCGAGTTGTGTATACCGCCCCCAGTTGACATAGAACATGGGCATTGGGCTTAACAGCCCTGCTACCAATAATGCCACGATGCCACTCCGCTGGTTTTTGAAGATCAATAAAGCCAGCGGATAAAGTACCAGTACAGCGAAAATATTAATGATTTGCCCCACAATTAGCGTTGCTTGAGCTGCTGGAATGTTTGTGATCCAATGGAAAGCGGAAACGATGGCGTGAAAGCCAAAATGGTAGGTGAGAGTGTTGGCATCTGCGTAGGGTTGCCACGAATTGAATAAACCCTGATTATCAATCATCAATTGGGTAATCATCGTATGGTGATAAGAATCGCCCCATAGTGGCAGTGCCAGGGAGCGGATCACCCAGAAGCGCGTGGCGATGATTAACATTATGACAAATAACAGCAGCACATCAGCCAACTGGAAGGATGGAATTTTGATTATAAAACGCTTATTTCTCCACTGTAGTGTGAAATGCCAAAATAAAAACACCAACCCCAAAATCGGCGGCCCCCAGGCATACCAACGCCCGAGATGCAGGTTGAACAAATCAGTCCACAAAAACAAAACAGGATAGATAGCCAGACTCAGGCCGATGGCCACACAGAATTTCACCCAAAAACTACGACTGGTCGCTTCATCTTCCGGATGAAAAGTGGTTTGGGGTGATGGAAATATTTTGAGAGCTTCCAACAGCACCCAACCCGGCAGCACAAACAGAAAACCGGCCACCAACAGATACCAACCCCAAATCAGCATTTCACCTGCCAGCCCCAAAGCCAGGCGCGGGGCGTGGTAACTGAGTTGAAAGGCCATCTGATGCTGATCATCGGGTTCGCCATTTTGGTACAAGGCGCCATCCAGGTAAAGGTCGCCTGGCCCTACACCAATTTTGACGCGGCCCTCACCGTTGAGCCGCAGGCGCAGGTAATAACTTTGCTGGTTAGAATCAGCTTGAAGTGGGAGTGGGAAGCGGTAAAAACCTGGGGCTGAGATTTCTCCAATGGGCAGGCTGCCCACCCCTAAATTCTCGGATTGTGGCTCGTTCCGGAGGGTTAGTTGAATCTCTCCATCTCCAGATTCCACTGGTTCTAAATAAATTTCAATGCCATCCATGCCATCATAATGGGCCTTGAAGGTCTGCCCGATAGTGTTGGTTTTATCCAATATGACCGAATCATAAACGGCCGGTTGTTCAGGTTTGGTGATGGATGAACAACCTGTGCTGAAAAGTGCCAGCAGGAGGGCTAGCCAGAAGAGCGCAGTTTTAATCATCGGGATTGGATGTCTGGCGTTTGGTTTCGTGTTCTTGCTTGCGCACGTGGAAGAGAGTTTCTTCTAAGATTTTGCGGTTGGCGCTGACCAGATCGGCAACCAGCCCGATGGTAAAAACCTGAAAGCCAACAATGAGCAGGATGGCTGCGAAAATCAGGGATTGGATGTGGCCGCCACCCTGGTTGAGCACGTAGTTGTAATACAAAAATCGCAATCCCAAGAGGATCCCGCTGCCGATTAAGATACAACTCAAAGCCGTGAACATCTGCAAGGGACGGTAGAGTGTGTAGGAACGAATGATGGTGGGGACGATGTTGGCCAGATAATGTGGGATGCTTTTCATCAGCCGGGAGGGGCGGGTGGGATGGTTGGTGCGCACCGGCACGTAAACGACCGCTAAGCGCTTCGCTCCGGCCTGGATCAGGGTTTCAAGCGTGTAGGAATAATTGCTTAATACCTGGGTGCGCAGCGCAGCCTCGCGGCTCAGGGCGCGGAATCCGCTGGTGGCATCGGGCGTTTGTAGATTAGCGGCCCGCCCCACCACCCAACTCCCCAGGCGCTGAAGTTGGCGTTTGAGCGGCGAGAAGCTCTCGATGTTGCTGACGCCGCGATCACCCACAACCAGATCGGCCCGCCCTTGCAAGATAGGTTCAACCAGTTTGGCAATATCATTGGCCTGATATTGGTTATCGGCATCGGTGTTGACGATAATATCGGCCCCCAGCGACAAGCAGGTATCCAGACCTTTGGTGAAGGCCGCGGCCAAACCTTTGTTTTGGGTATGCCTGATAATGTGATTTACCCCAATCGCTCTGGCAACCTCCCCGGTGTTATCGCGGCTACCATCATCGATCACCAAAATCTCGATGGTCTCAATTCCCGGGATGTGCCGCGGCAGCGCGGCAACTGTCTCGGGCAGGGTTTCGGCCTCGTTAAAACAGGGGATTTGGATGATGAGTTTCACGGAGCGGTTCACTAAAGGAAATGGATTTGCGCCAAAACGCGCCGCTTAGTATACCACCCCGGTTTCGATTTAGCAGGCTGGGAGGTTTGCCGGGGAGTGCTCAAGATTTGTCGAATCACAACCATCTCAACGGTTGATCAATGGCAAGTACACAATTTTATCGGCCAAACTCACCCGATAGCTAACTCCGTTGCCGGCCACACTCCCGTTCACATGCTCTAATTTTACATAAAGGGTCGCGTTCAGCGCTGATTCCCAACTTAAGGTGGTGGGTTGCCCAAATCTGGGTGGGCTGCTTTCAGCCAGCAAGGTGGTTCCATTGGCCGCATAGAGGCGTATCACTACCCCAGCGCTGCTGCCTGCAGGGTTGGCAACAAAAACATATTTTTTGCCGCCCTCCGCCATAAATTTCAGCCAATCCACATCCCTCAGCCGGTCATCTGCCGCGGGATTGCAAAAATTATGCTCTTGAGGCTCAAATCCTGCAGCAATTAAAGTGGCATTTTGGTAATCGTTATCATTATCTGCCGCGCTGGCATCCCAGGCATCCGGGGCCGAACAAAGTGTGTTTATGACCGGGATCGAACTATTTACCGTTGTCGATGTTGCACTATTCCCGGCCCGGTCATAAACTGTGGCGCGGAAGGCATAGCTATTGCCCGGCGCTCCTACGAACCAATAATCACGAAAAACAGCCTCCTCCCCCGCAGTTTCCCAGGCGCCATTATTAACTTTAGATTCCACCACCACATAATCTACCCCCGTGCCTACATCGCTCGCTTGCCATTTCAATTGCAGCGCCGTGCTATTGGAGGGGTTCGTCAAGGGTGATAATGAAATTGTCGGCGCTTTCGAATCAATCACTACCTGCCAGGCGGCAGCGTAGGCCCAATTCCCTGCGCCATCAAAGGCTCGCACGTAAACCGAAAGGGTGTCTCCCTCTGCAAAGCCGGATGTATCCAAGGGTGCGCTCCAGCCATCTGTGCCGTCAATATCCACGGGCAATTCCACCCAATCACTGCTCAGCCAATCGTCGGTGTGAAACCAGAAACGTACCGCGTGGATGCCGCTGGTGGGATCGGAGGCCTCGGCCGTGAGCGTTACCAAACCACGCCGCAGCCCGCCGTTCTCTTGGGGATAGGTCAGATGAATGGATGGATTCTGAGATTCGGTGATCAGCGTTAAAGTATATTCCCCGGTTCCCGAGGGGAAATCCCAGGCCTGCATTTTTAGGTGATACTGACCATCGCGGGTTAGTACATAACCCAAGAGTGGATCCTGCAACTCATAAGCCACCTCGTCATCGCTTTCGGCCAACTCTGAGGTGCCATCACTATCCAATAAGAAGAGATAACCATCCAACTCTGAACCCTGAGATTTAGCATCGATATCGACCAAAATCTGGTCTCCGGCAGAACCATTGAACTTGTAATAATCCACATCCCAATCGGGGCAAATCGCGGCGTGGAGGGTGCTGCCATAGGTGATCGCTGTGGCCTGCGCGGGCGCATCATTGACTTCATTATTGTCTGTGGGGCAGGCTGTGATCGGTTCGGCCTGTACCTGAAAATTGTCGATGAACCACCCCTCGAAATTATTATTTCGAGAGTCGAGTGTGCGGAAGTTGAACCGTACCTGAAGGGTATGTTCAAACCCCATATCACCAAGCATGGGCAACAATTCAATGCGGGCTTTCATCCAACCGCTCATGGGGTCACTACTGAGTTGGTAGGCATTCAAAAATTGACCGCCATCCACCGAAATTTGCACCCAGCGCTGATCCCAATGGGCATAGCGGCTTTCGGTTTGGTAGCGGTAGCGGAACTCCAACACGTAAGGGCTGGCCGATACCGGCAGGTTAATCAACGGAGAAGTCAGGCTGCCGCTGTTGGCCGTGCCATCGTTGTAGTTATTGGTGGCATCGAAACCGTAGCGCCAGCTATGCGTGGGGCTGTTGGCCTGCGCCTCGCTTACATTCCAGAGGATGTTAGTAGTTGTCCAGCTGCTGGAGTCGCTTTCGAAATCATCGAAGTAGGGTGCGTTGACGGTATTTACTGTGGCGGGGGATGGATTTCGATTAACGAGGCCACTCCCGGGTTCCGTTTGGGGGTTGGCGGTAAATCCTGTGGTGCGAGTGCTGACCTTCAAGGATGAGAGCGTGCCACTGGCAGTCGGGTTTTCCCCTAAATTGGCATCATTCGCTCGGATGGTTTCCGTGCGTCCCGTGAAGTTGTTATCCGTGAAAAGTTCAGCCTGCACGCCCGAACCTACCAGAATCGAGTACGTGCCATCGTTGCCAACCGGTCCAAAGAGCGATCCGCTGGCATAATCGCCGAGGCCTAAGGTTTGGCAAACGCCTTGGAAGTTGATTTCACTGAAGAGCGCCACCTGGCTGCTGGTGGGACGGCAGGTGTTGGGTATGGGTTGGGCGTTGCAATCGTAGTGCTTGGTGACATGCCGCAAGCCGGGCAAACCAGGGGTCTGGTTGCCGCGAAAATCACGCAAGCGCAGCGCTACGCTGACCGGGCCTTCGGGGACGCCAGCGGCGCACCAATCCCATTCGTAATTGAAATTCTCGCTGGTGAAAGCCGGACCCACCTCGCGCCAGGCCCCATTATAGTAGGCAATAAAGCGCGCGCTCTCGATGCCCACCGGGTTTTTACCGGGATCGCCCAGGTCGCGCGCCCAGGCTTCCAGCGGCAGGGTGGCTGCATAGGTTTCACCCGTGAGCGGGTTGCGCAGATCACCTTCGGGCGGGGTATTATCTTCGGTTCCAATGCGGATATTTTGGGAGGTGTACGAACTGCGGAAAGTATCGCAGATATCGCCGGCTTTACAATACAGGGGATCGTGGCAATAACTGGCGTTGATGCGCGGGTGCCCCTGGTTGATGTCCACATCATTGAAGGCGAAATCGACGGAACGGCCCCAGTAGTAATTCTCGCCGTACAAAGGCACCTGAACTTGCAGATGCAGGTGATGCCCGGTGCTGGCCCCGGTATCATCAGCGATGCCCAAAAACTGGCCTTGAACCACGGGAGCGCCATTTAGGCGCAGTTCAGGCGGGATGCTATCTTGCGCCAGGTGCATGTACAGGTGATAGGTGACCGGGCTTGTGGTGACATCTCTGATTACGATATAGTTGCCCATATCTGTATCATCACCGTTTGGTACGCTCCAGCGGGCAATTTGCACCGTGCCGCCTTTGATCGCCAGAATATCCCACATAGTTTTGGAGGTGTAAAAATCGTAAGCATAATGGGCATTACCACTGGTGATGTAAGAGTCATGGCAAACGCTGGTGGAAAGATAGCGGGTGATGCCGTCATCCCAGGGGAGCAGGTAGCCGCGCAGGGTGGCACTCGGCACGTTCACCGCGGCCTCATTATATTGGGTGAGCCACATGGCTTTTTGATCGAAGCTGAGAATATCCTCCGGGGTTTCTGTGAGCATATCCGACCAGCCCTCCGAGGTGGGCAGCCAGACATCCCATTCACCGCGGGTTTGCTGGGCCACGGTCAGCCCGGGCTCGGTGGGCACGGGTTCCCCGGTTTGCGGGTCTGTAGGGATCAAATAGCTGACGGCCCACTCCCCGCTCTCGGAGACTTGGGTATTTTGGATGGTCACTCCCCCGGCAAAGAAAGCAATCGAGGCCCCACGATCCTGACGGATGGCTGCCTGAATGGCATCTTCAACCTCATTGATGATTTGGGTCTCGGCATCCGGGGGTGGGGTGGCGCTGGTCGAATTATCGGGCGGGAGCGAAGCGGCATTGGCGCTCAACCACACGATGGCAGCCAAAAAAATGAGCATCGAACTGATCGTAAGTACACGTTTCACGGCCAAACTCCTGGTTGATCTTGCCGAAAAGGTAGGGATTTCCCGCTTGAATTATACCGTTTAAATGCAACTGCCAGTCATTTATGACTGGCAGTTCTGAATTCATCCGCAAACCGTTTTATTGCGGCCAGGCTTTTTGATAGGCCGCCACAATCCGATCCATGCTGGCATCCATTTCGGCATCGATCACCTGCCGGGCGGGATCAGCATCGTACCAGGCCATGATTTCTCGCGCCCCCTGCGAAAAGGGGATGCGTGCCACAAAGTCGGGTACCACCCGCTTGACCTTGCTGTTATCAAAAATCATCGAGTGGGATTTGTCACCCAGCAGCCCATCTCCCCAGTTGGGATCATAAGCCGCGATCAACTCCGATGGAATGTGGACGAATTGCGGATCCGGAACCCCGGC
This sequence comes from Chloroflexota bacterium, assembly GCA_003513015.1. Lineage (GTDB taxonomy): Bacteria > Chloroflexota > Anaerolineae > Anaerolineales > UBA11858 > UBA11858. The sequence goes on along the minus strand of DOTA01000087.1, from coordinate 814 downwards.
TGCTTCCGCGATCAAAAGGAATATCTGGTTCCAGGGGAGCCACTCGTCCCCGGTAATGTGAAAACTCTCGCCCAGAGCGTGCGGATTACTCAATAGCCCGAGGAAAGCGTGGGCAAAATCTTTGTGGTGCGTCAGCGTCCACAGGGATGTGCCATCACCATGCACGATGACGGGCTGGCCCTGGCGCATGCGCTTCACTACCGTGTAGCCGCCATCGAAGGGCAGCAGGGTTTTGTCGTAGGTGTGGGAGGGGCGCACAATCGTGATGGGATATTTTTCTTCCCGGTAGGCTCGTACCAGCCGCTCTTCGCAGGCAATTTTATTGCGGGAGTATTTCCAGAAGGGATTGTCGAGCACGGTCGATTCGGTCACGGGCAACCCTGCGGGGGGAGTCTGGTAGGCCGAGGCCGAACTGATGAAGACATATTGCCCGGTGCGCCCGCGGAAAAGATCGAGATCGAGTTCGATATGCTCCGGAGTGAAGGCGATCCAATCCACTACGGCATCAAAATGATGATCGCCTAAAGCGGCCTGGGCCGAGGCCTGGTCGCGAATATCACCGTGGAGAATTTTCACACCCTCGGGCAGCGGCCCGCGTTGGGTGGTTTCGCCGCGGTTGAGCAGGTAGAGATCGAGACCGCGTTCCACGGCCATTTGCGTGCAAGCGGAACTGATGATGCCCGTACCGCCGATAAAGAGAATTTTCATAATTGCTCCTGGAATAGGCATTTCCCACGCCCCGAAGTGCCTAGATCGCCAGGGCGTGGGAGGGTTGGGGTGACTACTTGTCTTTCTTTTCTTTTTTCTTTTTCTT